>CAJAHC010000159.1 GCA_903939355.1 uncultured Methylococcaceae bacterium
GAACACTACCCCCATAATTAAAATTATTTTATAAAATACAGGAGATAAATTATATTTACATTAGTAAATATATACTGGAAATGATAATAACATATATTTTATATGGTTACTGAAAGGCATCATTACCGTTATTCTTTATTGAGGAGTGTAGTTGTATTTATCAAATATTAAAAAATAGTTTCTTTTAATCATAATTATCCAACTAACATCATTGTAAGATCTTTTTATAACGTTAAATTTATTTGGAAATTTTAAATATGTCTTTACTGTTGATCGATTGGGATTGCATTATTCAATCACTGGGATTACTTATTTCGGCAAATAGCGCCCCAATACTTACAGAAAAAATACTTGGCAATCGTTTGGACAGACCCATTGATAATGGCTGTAAACTAAGTGACGGATATCGCTTACTGGGAAACTCTAAAACATGGCGGGGGGTTTACGCTGCAGTGTTTTTTTCAATAATTACGGCACTTTGCTTGGATTTAAAACCCATAATAGCTACCTTATTCGCTATCTTGACAATGACCGGTGATCTTTTATCCAGCTTTTTTAAGCGCCGGATGGGTAAGCCTGAAAGCAGTCAAGTGAGGGGGCTTGATACCATCCTTGAATCATTGCTACCCTTATGGTTATTAAATGATTCACTTTCACTTAATGCCGTTGACATAACAGTCACCATCGGACTTTTTTTTCTGTGTGAAGAATTAATTTCTCCTCTTCTTTACAAATTACATATTAGAAAAAAACCTTATTAAAATATAAAACCAACGATTGATTTCATGTTGACGGCTATCTAGTGCTTATTAATCCTATTTCATGGCTCAAGAACTGTATTTTGCGCTGGTTTACTATTATCCATTTCCGGGTAGTCCAACGTGTAATGCAAACCACGACTTTCTTTACGTTGTTGCGCACAGCGAATTATTAATTCAGCAACAATGACCAAATTGCGTAATTCCAATAAATCACTGGTGACACGAAAGTTTCCATAATATTCAGCTATTTCTTTTTTAAGTAGCTCAACACGGCTCATCGCCCGACTCAAACGCTTATTCGTTCTTACAATCCCAACGTAATCCCACATAAAATGGCGTAATTCGTTCCAGTTATGTGAAACAACGACCTCTTCATCAGAGTCGCTCACTTTTGACTCATCCCAGTCCTTTATGTTAAAAAAAGGCCGAATAGCAGGTAATTTTTTTACAATATCTTCACTGGCCCTGTCAGCAAAAACCAAACATTCCAATAATGAATTACTGGCCATACGATTAGCTCCATGAAGACCCGTACAAGCAACCTCCCCAACAGCATAAAGATTTTTTATATCTGTTCTCGCATAGCTATCTGTCAAAACACCACCGCAGGTGTAATGTGCAGCAGGTACTACGGGTATTGGTTGCCGAGTAATATCAATATCATATTCAAGACATTGTTGATAAATAGTAGGGAAATGTTCACATATAAAATCTTTAGATTTATGACTGATATCAAGATACACACAGTCTATACCACGTTTTTTCATTTCATGATCTATAGCTCTGGCAACAATATCCCTAGGGGCCAACTCACCTCTTGGATCAAAATTTTGCATAAAGGAGGAGCCATCTGGCAGAATCAACCTACCGCCCTCACCTCTTAACGCTTCGCTAATAAGAAAAGTCCGGGCCTCCGGATGATAAAGGCAAGTGGGATGAAACTGCATAAACTCCATATTACTGACCCGACAACCGGCACGCCAAGCAAGGGCAATACCATCACCCGTCGAACTATGAGGGTTTGTACTGTAAATATAGGCCATATTTGCCCCACCTGTAGCCAGAACAACAATTCGAGCGGCAATAGTTTTAACCTGATTTACTGTGCTATCCAATACATAGGCACCCACGACTTGCTTACTGATATTATCATCAGTCGGAATCGTTATTAATTCTACAACACTATGATTTTCATGCAATTCAATATTAGAATGTAACTTTGCACGTTCAATCAAAGACAGAGAAACAGCTTTACCCGTTGCATCTGCAGAATGAACTACCCGACGGTGAGAGTGGCCACCTTCGCGATTTAAATGTAGCTGACTTTCTCCAGACCGACTTTGCTCTTCAGTAAAAATAACCCCCTGTTCACGCAGCCATTCTATAGAGTTTTTCCCTTTTGCAACCGTTATCCTGACTATTTCTGGATCACAAAGGCCCGCTCCAGCATCCAGGGTATCTTCAATATGTGACTCAATAGAATCGTCTGCATCAAACACAGCCGAAATACCACCCTGAGCATAATAAGTACTACTGGAAGTCAGTGCAAATTTTGATAACACTGCAACACTGGCCGCATGATCAGCAAGCTTAAGCGCTAAGCTTAAACCCGCACCACCACTACCAATGATAAGAACATCATAATTTTTTAAGTAAGACATAACTTTTAGGTGATTAAAACCCTTAGAGTAAAAGATAAAAATAATGTCTTAAACTAAAATAGGCTGTAGCTTAGTAAGCAATGTTTATGGATAATAACGCTTTTTCCAGTGATTACCCAATTTTTGTAACTATTAAAGAACTTAATGAGATTGCGTATGTCCACAGATGAAATCAAATAACCCAAGTGAGCAATCAAACCAAGTTCAGTGAACAACTAGATGAAGATCTTGTAATGCGAGTGCAACAAGGTGATAAATCTGCGTTTGATTTGTTAGTAATTAAATACCAACATAAGATTGTTCAGTTAGTGAATCGTTATATCAAAGACCCTAGTGAAGCTCAAGATGTTGCACAAGAATCTTTTATAAAAGCTTATCGTGCATTACCTGATTTCAGAGGAGAGGCCGCTTTTTATACATGGTTGTATCGTATTGCAATCAATACTGCAAAAAACCATTTAGCCTCAAGAACAAGACGCTATTTTAACTATCATGTTGATATTCAAGATGCCGAGGATATTGAATATGCTCCCCAATTACAAGGCATGGAGACACCGGAAAGACAGCTATTAAATCAAGAGATTGTTGATACCATTCACTCAACAATTGAAAAACTACCTGAGGAAATGCGTACCGCCATTATGTTACGGGAATTTGAGGATATGAGTTATGAAGAAATTGCAGAAGTAATGGACTGTCCTGTTGGCACGGTAAGATCACGCATATTTAGAGCGCGTGATGCAATTAATAATAAATTAACCCCTTTGTTGGATAATGGTGATTTTGATGCATGAAGATTTAAATCAAAAAATATCTCAATTTATTGATAATGAACTCGAACAACAAGAAGCCCTAAATTTGTTAAAATCCATAGGTTCAACACCAACATTAAATCGTCAATACAATCATCATCGAACCATCAGCCAAGCCATTAAAACTGACACAGTCGTTTTTGTAAAAGCCGATTTTGGAACATCCCTAAGTAAAAAACTACAACATGAGCCCGTTTATTTTTTACCACAACCTCACACAATTAAAAACAATCTCAAGCACATAGCGATAGCGGCATCGATACTTACTGTTGCCATTATTACCGGCTATAACTTTAATGTATTCCAGCAACAATCTTATGTAACAACTAACCTTCAAATGACAAAAAATACGCAAAAAGACCAACCCAATGAAGTGGCTAAAGCTTTGGAGGGTCCAATTAATCAAAAAATCAATGACTATCTCCAAGCTCATAATATTATGAGCCCTAATAATGAATCACTTTATCAGCCCTATGCGAGAGTTAGTTCTTATAACCAAAAATAGAGCACTTGCGATCTGAGGTGCAATGTTGCGGACAATTATCTTCGTTAAAATTTTATCACTGTTAGGAAATGAGGTTTGTATGCTTAAAAAGCTTGGTTGGTCAGTTTTCCTGGTTTTTCTCCTTAATCAAAATGTAGTCGCACAATTACCGGATTTTACTGAGATGGTAAAGGCTAATGGCGTAGCCGTTGTCAACATTAGTACTACACAAAAAGCCAAGCCAGAGATTGCAGGCATTCAAAAAGATCAACCGATGCCTGAAGGAATGCCTCCCGAAATGGAGGAATTATTTAAACATTTTTTTAATAATCCTAATGGGGGTAATGATAATGAAGAAGGAGGTACTCAGTCACTTGGATCAGGCTTTATTATTTCCAAGGATGGTTATCTATTAACCAATCACCATGTCGTAAAAAATGCTGATGAAATCATTGTTAAATTCTCTGATAGACGTGAACTGGTAGCTAAACTGATCGGTTCTGATGCACGTACTGACGTTGCAGTACTAAAAGTAGATGCTACTGATTTACCTGCAGTTGCTATTGGTGACCCCAATAAACTTCAAGTCGGGGAATGGGTTCTAGCTATTGGTTCTCCTTTTGGCTTTGAACAATCGGTAACCGCCGGAATAGTCAGTGCTAAGGGTCGCAGTTTGCCAGGTGGCAATTATGTACCTTTCATACAAACAGATGTAGCTATTAATCCAGGTAACTCAGGCGGCCCTTTATTTAACATGGACGGCAAAGTTGTTGGTATAAATTCCCAAATCTATAGCCGTACGGGAGGCTTTATGGGACTTTCATTCTCCATCCCCATGGATGTAGTCATGAATGTAGTTGATCAGATAAAAACCAAGGGTAAAGCAGCTCACGGCTGGCTGGGTGTTCAGATACAGGATGTGACGAGAGAACTAGCCGAATCATTTGGCATGAAAAAACCGCAAGGTGCTCTAGTATCCAAGATTATGCCAGGTAGCCCTGCCGAAAAAGCCGATCTTCAAATTGGCGATATCATTATCGAATTTAATGGTCAACCGATTGATTCATCGGGTGATCTGCCACCCATGGTAGGTATGACGCCCATTAATGACAAAGCAACATTAAAGATTCTTAGACAAGATGAAGAAAAAACCGTTGAATTTGACATCGGTCTCTTACCAGAACAAATCGATAAGGCAGAAGCTAACCAAGCTGAAAAAGTAATGCCTACTAATAGGCTAGGCGTTAGCGTCACTAACCCAACCGAGCAGGAAAGAGAAACCTTACAGGTTCCAAAAGGCGGTGTTTTAGTTCAAAATGTCAACAAGGGTCCAGCAAAAATTGCCGGCATTCAACCCGGCGACGTCATTTTACGAATGGGTAATTCCGTTATTAAAGATGCTGATTCATTTGAAAAATTAACCAAAAACCTGCCCACAAGCAAGTCAATCGCTATTTTAATTCAGCGCCGAGGAAATCCTGCCTTTTTGGCATTAAAAATAGAAAAGTAACTTGGCATAAAATTGGGGCTGGTGCAAAGCGAGCCCCAACAATGCAATGTATAAATTAATCTGATTCAATTTTGTTGTGTGAAAAATTTAAAAAGTTTCGTAGTAAAAACCAACAGTTTTTGAGTCAAATAACCGTTTAGTTTTGTGCGCGCATCATAAACACTTCTTTTTTAATTCTATTAAACCTTAACCCCATATTAACGATTTAGTTTAAAATCAATCGATAATATTGGATAAATTATTCGATTCCCTCAAATTACTAAAAGTAAGCGCTTTATCAATTAAATACTAACTATAATGCAAACACCCCTACTAGAAGTTTTAACTACTTTATCGACTATACGCGACTATATACGCTGGGCTGCCAGTCGTTTTACCCAAGCCCAGATTAGTTTTGGTCATGGTACTGCTACTGCATTGGATGAATCGGCGGCACTAATCTTACATACTATTCATCAACCTTATAATTTGGCTGATGCCTATTTGGATAGTGTTCTTACCATGAACGAACGCCAAGCGCTGGTTGACATAGTTGATAGACGCATTAATGAACGAATCCCAGCCGCTTATCTGACCAATGAAGCTATTTTTGCCGGCTTATCATTTTATGTTGATAACCGGGTTTTGGTGCCTAGGTCACCCATCGCCGAATTAATAGAGCAACGATTTTCCCCCTGGGTAGAAGAAGATCAGGTTTACCGAATTCTGGATTTATGTACCGGCAGTGGTTGTATTGCCATTGCCTGTGCTTACGCGTTTCAAGATGCAACAGTAGATGCCGTAGACTTGTCACTTGATGCAATGGCAGTTGCTGAAATAAATTTGGAAAAACATCAACTATCCGACTCAGTAACACTATTCCAATCTGATTTGTTTACCAATCTGCCTGCCGATCTTTATGACATAATTGTCAGTAATCCACCCTATGTCTGCCAAGAAGAATGGGAACAATTGCCCCAAGAATTTCATGCCGAACCTGACATGGGCTTTAAAGGTGGACAAACCGGCTTGGACATTGTCATTCGAATACTGATTGATGCCAATGCTTACTTGGCAGAACAAGGTATTTTAGTGATGGAAGTGGGAAGTAGTGCACAAACATTACAAGCCACTTTTCCTGAAGTACCTTTTTACTGGTTGGATTTTGCACGAGGTGGTGACGGTGTCTTTTTGTTAACTGCAGAACAAATTCAACTCTATAACGAATTATTTATATCGGCGTTAAATTAATATGTCTGGAAATACTATAGGAAAGCTTTTTACGGTCACTTCCTTTGGCGAAAGCCATGGTCCTGCAATAGGCTGTATTGTCGATGGTTGCCCCCCGGGATTAAACTTAACCGAAGCGGATTTACAAGAAGATCTTGACCGAAGAAAACCAGGCACTTCAAGACACACTACACAGCGACGTGAGGCAGATGAAGTAAAAATTCTGTCAGGTGTCTTTGAAGGTAAAACAACAGGCACGCCTATTAGTTTGTTAATTGAAAACACCGATCAACGCTCAAAAGACTACTCTAAAATTGCAACTACCTTTAGACCAGGGCATGCAGACTATACCTATCAACAGAAATATGGTTTTAGGGATTATAGAGGTGGTGGACGGTCATCTGCACGAGAAACTGCCATGCGCGTTGCGGCCGGAGGTATTGCAAAAAAATATCTCAAAGAACAATTAGGTGTAGAAATTCACGGCTACTTATCACAATTAGGTCCCATCAAAATCGATAAAGTTGATTGGTCTGTCATTAATAACAATCCTTTCTTTTGTCCTGATGCCGACAAAGTACCAGAAATGGAAGCTTATATGGATGCGTTGCGTAAAGAAGGTGAGTCCATAGGCGCAAGAATTGAGGTGGTAGCTACCAACGTTCCTCCCGGTTTAGGTGAGCCCATTTTTGATCGTCTTGATGCGGATTTGGCGCATGCATTAATGAGCATTAATGCTGTCAAAGGCGTAGAAATCGGTGACGGCTTTGCCTGTGTTGATACTAAAGGTACAAAATTTCGCGATGAAATAACACCTGACGGGTTTTTAAGTAATCATGCCGGCGGCATTCTGGGTGGCATTTCAAGTGGTCAAGCCATTACTGCCAGTATTGCGCTTAAACCTACCGCCAGTTTGCGCCTGCCCGGTAAAAGCATCAATCAACAAGGCGAAGCTATCGATGTAGTTACCGAAGGCCGACATGACCCCTGCGTAGGCATTCGAGCAACTCCGATTGCAGAAGCCATGATGGCTATAATACTTATGGACCATTTTCTACGTCATAGGGCACAAAACATGGGTATCAATTCAGGCTTACCCATATTACGCTAAACCATAAACTTTAATTGCGGGACAATTTGTGTGATTGTCCCTGTATTTAGAGTTACCGTTTCTCCGTCACGTATCTATATAAGATACCCGAAATGAATAATCCCATGTCTGTTCCTTGCTGGAGACTGTCAGGTTTTTATTTTTTTTATTTTGCAGCATTAGGTTGTTTTATACCTTATTGGGGGCTCTATTTAAAAGATAGTGGTTTCACCCCTCTCGAAATTGGCGAGCTTTCTGCTTGGTTAGTTGCTACAAAAATAATATCACCCAACTTATGGGGTTGGTTAGCAGACTACATCGGAAAAAGTTTAAGTATCATTCGCTTCACCTCATTTTTTGCCGCCTTACTTTTTTTCGGTTTTATATTTACACATAATTATTTCTGGTTTGCTGTCATAACAATAGCTTTTAGTTTTTTCTGGAATGCAGTGTTACCTCAATTTGAGGCGGCCACTTTATTTCACTTAAGAAACAACTCTCATCGTTACAGTCAAATAAGGCTCTGGGGCTCAATTGGGTTTATTCTCACTGTGCTAGGTACCGGCTGGTTAATCGATAAACAGCCTATCAAACTGTTACCATTTATCATTATTGCCTTCTTGATTTGTAATTGGTGGGTATCGCTAATAACGCCCGATGCAAAAAAAATCAGCACCAAACCCCTCCTCTTAAGCCTTGGGAGCATACTAAAGAAACCCGAAGTAATCGCTTTCTTTACCGTCAATATACTGATTCAGATTGCTCACTCACCTTACTACGTCTTTTATTCGATTTATTTAAAAAACCATCATTACTCAGCAACGATGACTGGTTTACTTTGGGCGCTTGGTGTCCTTGCCGAAATAGTTTTATTTATGTACATGAAGCGTATATTGAACTATTTTTCGTTACGAACCATTTTATTACTGAGTCTTACTCTGTCTATCCTACGTTGGTTGATAATAGGTTGGTATCCCGATTATTTAAGCCTGTTAATTATTGCTCAGTTATTACACGCCGCCAGCTTTGGAGGTATCCATATTGTAGCTATTCATCTCGTTCATCTTTATTTTGGCGAACAACACCAAGGAAAAGGTCAAGCCCTATACAGTAGCCTAAGCTTTGGTCTTGGCGGTGTAATAGGTAGCTTATATAGTGGCTATTATTGGGATTTACTAGGTTCAAAACTGGTCTTTTCATTAGCTGCCGGAATTTGCACAATTGCCTGTTTCATAACGCTTACCTGGATAGGTCGGGAAAATAAAAACAAAATTACCGCGTTAGGTTAAAATAAGCCAACCTCTGTTGGGACAATATATGTCTATCCTTACAGCACCAGTATCTCGTTTTACTCTATTGGAAGAAAAATGTTTGAAATAATAAAAAGCGGTGGATGGATGATGTTACCCATTATTTTAAGCTCCATAACGGCTATGGGTATTGTTGTCGAACGTTTCTGGGCCTTACAAAGAAAAAAAATAATGCCACAAGAATTGGTTCCCCAAATCTGGAAATTATCTCACGATAAAAAGCTGGATGAAGGTGTCTTAAGACGCTTAAAAATCAGCTCACCACTTGGCTGTATTTTAGCTGCAGGCCTCGCCAACAGACATCATGGCAGAGATGTTATGAAAGAATGTGTAGAAGAAACTGGACGCAAGGTCGTGCATGACTTAGAACGTTACCTTAATACACTAGGCACTATCGCAACAATCAGCCCGTTACTGGGCTTATTAGGAACCGTTTTTGGGATGATAGATATATTTTCTTCTTTGATGCAACATGGCTCTGGAGATCCTAGCGTTTTAGCGGGAGGCATATCAGTAGCGCTAATTACCACCGCTGCTGGTTTAACTGTGGGTATCCCCAGTTTAATTTTTCATCGCTATTTTGAACGATTAGTTGACGAGTATGTTGTTGATATGGAAGCAGAAGCCCTAAAACTAATAGATATTCTGCATGGAGACAGGGAGGCATCCTGATGAATTTTCGTCATAAAAAAAGAGAAAAGCTCGATATTACATTGATATCAATGATCGATGTCTTATTTGTGCTATTACTGTTCTTTATGGTTTCCACAACTTTCAATCGAAACACGGAAGTCAAAATTACCCTTCCTGAAGCGAATGGAGCAAAAGCCCAAACTGCTCCAAAAATGGTGACTTTGACAATTGATGATAAAGGCAGTTACTTTCTAAAGAGTAGCGATGACTCCCCGCACGCATTAGTTAACAAGCAACTAGATACCTTAAAGCAGGAATTACTAAAACTGGCAGACCAATTCAAAGATCAACCATTTCTTATCAATGCTGATGGA
>CAJAHC010000160.1 GCA_903939355.1 uncultured Methylococcaceae bacterium
ATCTGATGTTAGGTCAATTATTGGGCTTATTTTTATTGATATTGTACTCATTCCAACGAAGAGCCTCCCAGTGACGAATTAATTCAACAACCCGCTTACTGTACTAAGCATTTGGCAAGTGGTGCTGTAGCTCAAAGTAATTCAGAAGTTTTCTCTAAAATTGAGAAAAGACAAACATCTAATAACAGCACTGCAGAACAAATCTCAGGCAAATAAAGTTATTACCCTCCTTCGTTAAGCTTTAGCGGGGGAGGGCTTCTTTAAGTCCTTATTCACTATAAATCTAGTAAAAGCATACGATACATATATCGTTGATTGATTATTAGATAGATGTCGCTAGATCTACCCCGCTTAACAAAAAATTGACATTGAATTTCCCTGTTCGGTGTGAATTAATAGTTCCCTCAGTTAAATAGACATCTCTTTTTATCTTTTAGTGATATCTGATGTTAGGTCAATTATTGGGCTTATTTTTATTGATATTGTACTCATTCCAACGAAGAGCCTCCCAGTGACGAATTAATTCAACAACCCGCTTACTGTTAACAGGGTCTAATAAGACTTCTTTATAGGGCTTCCAGAGGCTTAATTCACTAAAAAAGACTTGCTCCGAGTGGAAGTTAAAAATTGTTCGCGCCCCATTGTGTTCAACGTGAGCAATTAGTTCAGGTTGAGAAAGGCTTCCCACCAGTTGAAATACCACTTTATTTTTTTGTGCCCAATGATTTGTTAGGCCAAGTGCAGATCTAACAATTATTTCAGCGACATCAATTTGCCCTATCGGTTCATCGATAACAATAGTGGGATCATTTACGATAAGGGGTATTTTTGTTTGTATATCGTTAATAGCATGTCCATGGCCCAGAAAACCATCATCGAATAAAGCTTCACCATGATCGCCCAAAATAACAATTATTGTGTTTTTGAAGAGGTCACGCATGGTTAATGATTTAATGATTTCTCCAATGGCCCAGTCAGCACTGGCTATAGCATTCCAATAAGTGGCAGTAACCCAATCCTTATTTTCTTGTTTAATTTCTGAGCGAGGAATAAAGTTATTAACAAGGTATTTAGTCATTTTTGCATTGGAATAAGGAAAATGAGCAGCTTGAAAGTTCAAGTATAAAAATTGAGGCTGAGAAAAGTCTAATGCATTGATTGCTGATTGGAACTCCTCAACTATACGCGCTTCGCTCAATCGGAGGCTGGCGGCTTCTTTACTGGGAAAAACACGGTCATTTATGGCAGTTCTTGCATCAAAGTAATTAACCCCAACGTTTTTCATGCCCACTTTTAATGCAACGTCACCAAATGATTCATCTTGACCCGATATGATAGAAATTTTATATCCGGAAGATTGCAAAAAATCAATTAAGCCAAGGGGTTTTTTTGTGTCGATTAATTCCCTGTTAAATAGAGCTTTAAGAGAGGTTGTTGTATAGCCTGTGTGGCTATAGGCATTGCTGGCAGCAACACCTTCTTTAGCTAATTTTCTCATTACTGGCGCCACATATTGGCCATCCAGTTGTGCTTCGAGTAAATCACTTCTGGCGCTTTCCAACACGATAAGAATGATATGTTTACCCTTTTTGGGTGATATGTCAGTTAGATGATCTTTGTTGTTACTGGGTAAAATGGCATCTCCCAGAAAACCATCTTCATCAATGCCATTATTTGGTATATCTATGGCGCTGGGATAAATATGGGCATTAAAAATAGCCTTATCTTTAGGATATGAAAAACTGCCAACGCCATCGGAGTCAAAATCTGATAACTTATCTAATCCATTGCTAATAAGTCGATAAGATGTTTTTTTCTCGGCCCCATATCTTAAAAAGGCATGTTCAGAAACAAAATAGGTGATTACAGGCACTAACAACAAGACTAGAACAACTAACTTTATATAGAAAGTTGATTGTTTGGTTTTGAAAGTAAACGCCAAGTTTTGAGATTTTGTTTTAACTAATTTAATAGTAAAAAAAAGAGTGGCTGTGGTTAAAAAAGCGATGCCAGCAAACAAAACAACTTCATTGCTGATATAAAGTAATGCTTCTTTTAGGCTACCTCCACCTAAGCTTATGATTATGTTTAGATTAATAGTGTCGCTAAAGTAAGATGCCAGAATTAAATTTACAGCAATTCATCGCTGAGCCATGGGTAAAACAATTGAACAAG
>CAJAHC010000161.1 GCA_903939355.1 uncultured Methylococcaceae bacterium
AATCGCTAGTAAACCAGTTATTTTTAATACCGGACAGATTATGCACGGCATGATCGCTGGCTATCTGGCATTTAAACGCAACGAATGCCTTGAAGCCGCTGTTAATGCCGGAAAATGGATGATATCAAAACAAGATGATGACGGTTGCTGGCGGCGCTCGGTCCATAATGACACACCCCATACCTATAATACCCGCTCAGCATGGGCTTTACTACGAACAGGCCTTATCTCCAATGAAAAACACTTGAGCAATGCCGCCATTAAAAATATTCGCTGGGCACTGACCCAACAAACCAATTCAGGATGGTTTAAAACCAACGGCTTTAAAGAGAATAGCCTTCCTTTTACACATAATATTGCCTATGCCATAAGAGGCATTTTAGAAAGCGGTTTATTACTTGGTAATGAAGAAATGATTGCTTCAGCCATTAAAGCCGCAACGGCACAAGCAGCAAAACAAAGAGCAGATGGCTGGTTATCTGGAACCTATGCTGATAACTGGATACCTAAAGCTAACTATTGCTGCCTAACTGGCCTGGCTCAGATGAGCATAATCTGGCAGCGCTTATTACACTCTCAAAACCTCAATGAGCTCGAACAACATGCAGAACGGGGCATAAACTTTATAAAAACCAATCATCGGTTAACTGGTAAAAAAGATCCACAAGATGGCGCTATCGCAGGATCGGCGCCCATATGGGGACGCTATTCGATGTTTGAATACCCTAATTGGGCAGCAAAATTTTTTGCCGATGCATTAATGCTTAAAATGAAAAACATAAATATTCCTGCTTCGAAATAAACTTATGACTTCAATCTCAGTTATTGTCCTTTGCGGTCAGTCGCCTAGACATCTATATTTTGCTAACCAAGTATGCAAAGTTTGCAATCCAAAAGCAATTATTCATGAAAGTGGTACCGTAGCACCTTTCAAAAAGGCACTTAACTTATTAACTAACCAAAAAAAATTATGGCGTAAGGTTTTTAGATGGTCAAGGGATCGCAAACGTTATGCTGGAAATAAAGAAGCCCTATTTTTCTTTTCCCACAAACCGTCCCAACTAGATCAACCTAATCTTCGCTTGGAAGTCCCACACATTAATCACCCTGACGTTATTAAAGTCATAGACAAACATAATCCTGATTTAATCCTCGTGTTTGGCACCTCCCTACTAAAAGGCAACCTATTAAAAAAAGGCCGATTAGGCATAATCAATTTACATGGCGGATTATCCCCTGAATATAGAGGTGCTGATTGTACTTTTTGGGCTCTCCACAATCAGGAACCAGAAAAAGTTGGCTGTACCTTTCATTATATTAATGAGGGCATTGATACGGGCAACATGATTGCTCATGTTTCACCCGAAATTAAAGAAACCGACGATGAGCTTACTTTATTCTGGCGAGGAATTCATGATAGCACAGCTACCGTCGCTGAGTTACTGAGCAGGTTAGAGCAAGGAGATGCTCTAGGTATGCCACAAACTCAAAAGGGAACACTGTATCAGGTTAAAGACAGAAGCCTTCAGGGCGAGAAAAAACTTGAGACTTTATTACGAAATGGGTTGTTAAAGAATTTGAATTTAGGCAAGCGTGTCACTTGGTTTTATCCTGAAAATCAATACCCAGCTTTGAAAAGAAGTACATTAACCCCTTAAACTCAAGATGAGACTATACCAAATAATTAACTCTACCAACTTTTCCAAAGTAACAATTTATAACTTAACAAAATCATGTTTTCTTAAATCATCATTTTGGGACAACTTTTACCTTGAATAAACTATCAACAAGCTCCAGCATTAGAGGCCCGATTATCCTGATGTATCACGGCACACCAAATGATGATCCGGTATCAAAATATTCGATTCGAGCCAACTTATTTAATGACCATTTACAATATTTAAAAAAAAATAACTGGAATACTATTCTCTTTAAAGAACTTAATAATCTTTCTAAATATCCTGAAAAAACCGTTGTACTAACATTTGATGATGGCTATGCCGATAATTTTGAAAGTGCGTTTTTACCTTTAGTAAAACATAACATGAAAGCTACTTGGTTTATCACAACTGATAGCATTGGCAAACACGCTCACTGGATGGGCACACCCACACTGCAAACACAAATGTTAACGGCCGAACAAATCATTAACATGAAGAATGCAGGCATGGAAATTGGATCTCATACTTGCTCTCATCCAGACCTTACAAAACTAAATTATCAGCAACAGAAAAATGAAATGATACGATCAAAAAAAATCTTGGAGTCCCTAATTAGTTGCAAAATATCTAGTTTTGCCTACCCTTATGGCAGACAAAATAACGATTCAATTAGAGCAGTTAAATATTCTGATTATCAACTGGCTTGCACAGTTAATCCAGGTGATTTTAACAGCGAAAAAAATCCGTTACTCGTAAAGCGAATTACAATTTTTGCGACAGACTCGGCAGCTACAATGGCTCGTAAACTCGCATTTGCCGACAATGACGTAGGCTGGAAAAAAATGACAGGCTACTATTATCAACGAGTTAAAGACAAATTGGCCGGCAAACTTTAGGTGAAAAATATTATCCGTCCTCAGACAAATAGCGATAAGTCTTAAATGCTTGAGACATCAGAAAACTCTTTGTTCACCATAACAATGAAGTTTTTTTATTTCTTCGCCTCAATATCAACTTAACATTTTTCATACAAAAATACGTGGTCAAACTATCTGTCATTATTTGTACATATAACCGGGCAAATTCGCTTGCAGACACTCTCCTTTGCCTAACAAAACAGTCCTATGATATTGCAAACTGGGAGTTGATTGTTGTTGATAATAATTCAAGTGATAATACCAAAGAAATTATCTACGAATACCACAGAAAACTGCCTAATTTAACCTATAAATTTGAGCCACAACAAGGCCTTTCATTTGCCAGAAATTTAGGCATTAATTCAGCCAAAGGAGAAATAATAGCGTTCACCGATGACGATGTATTACCAGAAAATGATTGGTTGACTCAAATACAAAACAATATGGAAAAATATAATTGCGACGCTTGCGGGGGATATATTGCTCCCAATTGGGAGTCACAACCTCCTGCGTGGCTAACCGAAGTTTTTTATGGGTTTCTGGCCATAAAAATCGATTCCAATGGGCCACGTCAATTATCAATAAATGATGAGTTACCTTTTGGCGCCAACATGGCTTTTCGTCGATCAATGTTTTCTAAACATGGTTTATTTGACACCCAAAAAGGTAGGAAAGGGGCTATATTAGCGGGTGGTGAAGATATAGAAATGTTTGAACGCATAATTCATCAAAACTGCTCTGTTTATTATTTTCCCAATATTAAAGTAACGCATAAAGTTGAAGCATTCAGAATAAAAAAGAACTACTTTAGACGCTGGCGGTTTCAGTGCAGCAAAAACATTGCAATGACATCTACCCAAGTAGGTTCCAGAAAAATTTTTGGTATTCCTTTCTATTTGATCAACCAAACAGCCAGAACAATTGGTAAAAGTTTTTGTTATTTTTTTACTATGCCTCAAGATTTAGCATTCAGGCAAGAAATGATTGTTTGGCATTTCGGAGGAACAATGGCTGGAATTCTTCACTCAAATTACAATTGTTATAAACAATTATTATGTAAAAAAATAGGTAATA
>CAJAHC010000162.1 GCA_903939355.1 uncultured Methylococcaceae bacterium
ACCGTTATGAACGCTTTGAACTAGGCATTCCATATCAGGATTACGCTCTGTTTCACCACCTTCGCCTTTTAATACGCAGGCATGAGGTTGTTGTAATAAAGCGGCAGCCTGTTGATGAACGGGTCGATAACCGGGATGAAATATACCTTGAATGCTATGGTCTGCATTAAAAGGATTTATTAGCCGAACTAAGGTATGAACAGGTGATCTTAAGCCCAATAGTGGGCGTAGTTCTATTATTTCATGTAGTTTCGGGCAAAAATGCTCGAGTGATAAATAACTAAAATGTTGTTGCTGGAGTTGTTGTTTGGTTTGTTCAATTGAATTAGAGTAGTCTAACCCAAGAAACTTCAACATATCCTGGGTATACAGTCTTCCTGCACTATGGCCACCGGCACCGTGCATAAAAACATTGATGCCATTATTAGCTAATAGTAGGGCGGACAATAAAAACCAAGGTAAATGTCGACGTTTCCCGGCATAAGACGACCAGTCCAGATCAACCAGAGCTTTGTCACTGCTTAGATTACAAGATTCTCTGGCGGCTAATACAAAGCCGGCCAATTCTTCAGGCGTTTCTTCTTTAACACGCATTAGCATTAAAAATGCACCCAACTGGATGGGTTGCACTTCGTTTGCCAGAATCATTTTCATGGATAGATAGGCTTCTTCTTGGGTCAGCGGTCTGGAGCCTTTTTTACCTTTGCCAATTATACGAATGAACTCGGCAAAGGGATGTTCTTGATGCAGTGTTTGCTCATGATGAGTCAAGTTCATAAGTTATATTTTAGATAATGATCAGTTAACAAGGCAGCAAACAGAAGAGTTATGTAAACAATCGAATAAACGAAGGTTTTCATTGCCGTTTTGTTATCTTTATTACGCATCATTAGCACGGCATAATAAATGAAACCAATATTTAGTAATACGGCTGAAATTAGGTAAATTAACCCACTCATACGCGTTAAATAAGGTAGTAAGGTGACGCAAAATAACAAGATGGTGTAGAGCAAAATTTGTAAACGGGTAAACGCAGGACCATGAGTCACTGGCAACATGGGAATGTTGACCTTGGCATATTCCTCACGTCTTGCGATAGCCAAGGCCCAAAAGTGAGGAGGCGTCCAAACAAAAATAATTAATGCCAATAGCAAAGCAGAAGGATGAACTTCACCTGTCATTGCGCACCAACCCAATAGTGGTGGGGTAGCACCAAAAAGACCACCGATGACTATGTTTTGAGGAGTGGCTCTTTTAAGGTAGATTGTATAAATGAAAGCGTAACCAAATAGTGAGAGAAAAGTCAAAATAGCGGTTAAGGTATTAACTGATAAAACTAATATGAGCATACTGCTAACACCCAGAATCAGTGCAAATACAATAACATTGACAGTGCTCAACTCGCCCATCGGTAAGGGGCGTTTCTCTGTGCGAGACATTTGCGCATCTGCTTTTCGATCAATAAAATGATTAATGGCAGCAGCAGATGAGGCTGCCAGACCAATACCTAAGATGCCAAAGAAAAAAGGTTCAAGAGGTGGTACTCCAGGTACGGCTAAAAGCATGCCTACTATGGCGGTAAAAAGCATTTCTGCAACAACATTGGGTTTACAGAGGGTGAGGTAGTTTTTCCAGGAAAGCACAGAGGATTTGCTAGGCATTATTTAATTAAGTTCCAACTTTTATATTATTGTATAGAATACAGTGAACCATTAATTATTGAAATAGTACGATGCGCTTACAGTCATTAAAGAGGGAGTTATGAATAATCGATTATTATGCACAATCTTATTGTGTTTGCCTGTGTTTGCCACGAGCGCAGAATCAAAAGTATCTGAACGTGTCTTGTCAAACGGTCTAAAAGTTTTGGTAAAAGAAGATCACAGGTCGCCCGTTGCGGTATCGCAAGTCTGGTATAAAGTGGGCTCAAGTTACGAGCCAGATGGTATTACCGGTATATCACACATGTTGGAACACATGATGTTTAAAGGCACTGACAAACATCCTGTTGGTGAGTTTTCAAGGATTATTGCTGAAAACGGAGGTGAAGAAAATGCTTTTACCGGTCAGGATTATACCGCTTATTTTCAAACCATGGAGGCGTCAAGGCTGGCAGTCAGTTTTGAACTTGAAGCGGATAGAATGCGCAATTTGCATTTGTTGCCCGAAGAATTAAAAAAAGAACTGCAAGTGGTGACTGAAGAACGCAGAATGCGAACGGATGATAATCCTCAAGCCAAAATGCAGGAACAGTTTATGGCTTTGGCTTATTCCAATAGCCCTTATAAACATCCCGTTATTGGTTGGCCTGCTGATATTGCCAATTATACGGTTGAAGATTTACAAGCATGGTATCAACGCTGGTATGCACCTAATAATGCTACCTTGGTGGTTGTTGGCGATGTTCAAGCGAATGCAGTTTTTGATATGGCAGAAAAATATTTTGGCGCACTTAAATCGGGTGATATCAAGATACTAAAGCCGCAAACTGAAATTGATCAATTGGGTGTTCGTAAAATGACCGTTAAAGTACCGGCAAAACTGCCATCTGTTTTAATGGGTTATAAAGTACCAGCTTTGAAAACGGCGGAGAAAGAAATAGATGCTTATGCGCTGGAAGTATTGGCGGGGGTATTGGATGGAGGGAATAGTGCTCGTTTAACTTCGGTGTTGGTGCGAGGTAAGCAAATAGCTGTGTCTGCAGGTGCCAGTTATGGACTGCCATCAAGGCTGTCTGATTTATTTGAACTGGAAGCGACACCCGCTGAAGGCAAAACAGTTAATGACTTGGAAGTAGCATTAAAAGATGAGATTAAAAAGTTACAACAAAATTTAGTCAGTAATGAAGAGTTACAGCGAATTAAGGCGCAGGTTTTAGCGAGTGATATTTTTCAGAAAGATTCCAATTTCTATCAAGCGATGGAGCTAGGTATATTGGAAACAGTTGGTTTGGGTTGGCAAAAAGCGGATGAATATGTGGCAAAAATTAATCAGGTTACAGCAGAACAGGTGCGTGATGTAGCTAAAAAATACTTAATTGAAGATCATTTATCGGTTGCCTATTTAGAACCACAAACCATCAATTTAACAGCTGAAAAAAAAGGAGCTAACTAATGCGAATCTTTCTCTTAAGCTGTATCCTTTTGACCTTTAGTCAGATTACTTTTGCAGCTGCAAAGATTGAGCATTGGCAAACCATGGGAGGTAGTCGTGTTTATTATGTGCATACCGAAGGTTTGCCCATGGCTGATATACAGGTTGTTTTTAATGCAGGTAGTGCCAGTGACGGGCAGCAGTTTGGGTTATCAGCTTTAACCGCTGATCTACTTGATACGGGTGCTGGAAAATGGAATGCCGATGAAATTGCCCAACGTTTTGAAAGTGTTGGCGCACAATTTGGCGTAAGCAGTTCAATGGATACAACGACAGTATCACTCCGAACCCTGACAGATAAGACCTTATTTGATAAGGCGCTTGAAACCATGCAGGTTATCTTAACCAAACCGGCTTTTAATCAAGCTGATTTTAAGCGAGAACAACGTCGTACTTTGTCAGGCCTAAAGCAACAGGAAGAATCACCTGCAGCTTTAGCAAGCATAGCCTTTTATAATGCTCTTTATGGAACGCATCCTTATGCGCATCCAGAATCGGGTGTGATCAAAACAGTATCCGCTTTTAAGGCTGCCGATATAAGACATTTTTATCAGAAATTTTATGTTGCTGATAATACGATAGTTGTTATTGTCGGTGCTTTAAGCAAGCAGCAAGCAGAACAAACTGCCGAACAGTTGCTGGCTGGATTGCCTCTGGGTAAAAGACCAGAAACTTTGCCTGATGTTGCTATGCCTCTTAAAGCGACACAGCAACACATTGAATTTCCATCATCGCAAACGCATGTCTTGGTTGGGTTGCCTGGTAGTTATCGTAAAGATCCTGATTATTTTAATTTATATGTTGGCAATCATATATTGGGTGGTAGCGGATTGGTCTCTAAACTGTTTGATGAGATTCGTGAGAAACGTGGCTTAGCTTACAGTGCATCCAGTAATTTTATGCCAATGTTGAAACCGGGTCCTTTTTTGATCAGCTTACAAACCCGTAACGACCAAACAGCTCAAGCTTTACAAGTGCTTAATCAAACGTTGGCAGATTTTATTAACAAAGGACCTACTGAAGTAGAATTAACGGCGGCAAAGAAAAATATCACCGGTGGTTTTGCAATGCGTTTTGACACTAACAAAGAGCTGGCTGGTTATGTGGCCATGATTGGTTTTTATGAGATGCCTCTGGATTATCTGGATACCTTTCAGCAAAAAACAGAGCAAGTAACAGTTGCATCAATAACAGACGCATTTAAGCGCCGTGTCAATCCACAATTATTACAAACCATAACTGTCGGAAAATCAGCAGAAAAAAGTGGCAAATAAACTAAGAATCATCGGTGGAGATTGGCGTAGTCGATGTATTGATTTTATCGATGCGCCAGGATTAAGACCAACACCCGTAAGAGTCCGTGAAACTGCATTTAATTGGCTGCGCAATGACATTATGGCAAGTCAATGTTTGGATTTATATGCAGGTAGTGGTGCCTTGGGTTTTGAAGCCGCCTCTAGGGGTGCTAAATTAGTAACTCAAGTAGAAAATAATGCCTTGGCTTGCAAGGCATTAAAAGAAAATATTATCGCCTTAGGTGCTGATCAAATTAGAATCATTCAAGCGGATGTGTTTAATTATTTGATCGGTGAGTCGCAATGCTTCGATGTGGTATTTATAGACCCACCATTTGCGATGGCCTTTGTGGTTGAGACGTGTCAGTTGTTGGAAAATAAAGGTTGGTTAAGCAAACATGCAAAAATTTATGTTGAAGCTGAAAGGTCTTTGAAGCTTGAGGGAATACCAAATAACTGGCAACAATTAAAAAATAAAGTAGCAGGAGAGGTCGGTTATTATTTGTTTGAAAGAGTAGGGTAAGGCTGTTGTCACTTTATTCAACTGATTGCAGATTAGTATAATAAAGGCCATTACTTCTTTTTTTATGATTCAGTTAAATAAATAGTATAAATTGGATTGCTTGGTCAAAATTCGATCGATATAAGCCCCCGGCCAATTTGCAATCGGCGTCAACAAGGGCTTACATTTTGTGCGCAAATTGAAAGTTTGTAACCAAATTTTAATGGGATATTTTGTTATTAAAGTTAACGTATTCTAAACCATTTTAAAATCGTCAACTTATTGCTATTGTTCTATTCTTGTCATTAATCCATTCGCTCCAAGAGCCTGCATAGAGTTTGGAGCCTGTGAGGCCAGCGTGCTCCATTGCCAATAAATTATGACAAGCCGTTACACCCGAGCCGCAATAATGGACAACTTGTTCGGAAGTTTTAGTGCCTATAAGTTTTTTAAACTGACTATGAAGTGTCTCGGCGGATAGAAATAATCCCGTTTTATCAATATTTAACTGAAACGGATGGTTTAATGCATTTGGAATATGACCGGCAACCGAGTCTATAGGTTCTTGTTCTCCGCGATAACGTTCTGGTGTTCTTGCATCTATCAGGCAAATGGATTTTCTGGCCATGCTGTTTTGGACTTGTAATGAATTTAGCCAGTTTGTAGAATTTAAATAAGGTCTAAAGGTCCCAGCTTGTTGGTTTGGTAAAGTGGTGGTTAGTAAATAGCCCTGTCTTAGCCAGTGTTGAATACCGCCATTTAATACGGCTACATGATCATGACCCAAGCAACGTAGTAACCACCATAAGCGCCCTGCAAAGCAGCCGTTGCTATCATCATAACAAACCACCTGACTGTTATTGGTGATTCCCCAAGCCCCCAGTTTTTTTGCTAGCAGATTAAAGCCAGGGAGGGGATGTCGGCCAGTATAACTGGTGATAAATGATGATAGATCATCATTTAAATGAGCATATCGGGCATTGGGTAGGTGGTCGTGGCGATAAGCATAACTACCGGCATCACTGTCAGTCAGAGAAAATCTGCAATCTATGATGATCCAATTAGGATTGTTTATATTTTCATTGAGTGTAGTGGCATTAACAAGAGTTCTGTAAGTCATGTGTTGCGTACCTCTAGGATTATTTTGCCGATGTGCTGATTGCTTTCTATGAGATCATGAGCTTTGGCGGCATCATTTAGAGAAAAAGTGGAATGAATAACGGGTGTTATCTGTCCGTTTGTTAGTAAGGGCCAAACTTTTTGATGGAGTTTTTGAGCGATCTGATCTTTAAAAGCATCGTCTCTGGCTCTTAGTGTTGATCCAGTTAAGGTGAGTCGTTTAAGCATGAAGGGTAATAGATTAATTTCAGTTTTTGCACCATGTTGAATAGCAATTTGAACCAGTCTGGCATCATTTGCCATGCAAGAGATATTGCGTGGAAGGTAATCACCACCTACCATATCCAAAATAACATTGACGCCTTGATTTTCTGTAAGGCGGTTAATTTCAGTAACAAAATCCTTTTTTTGGTAGTTGATAACAGCATCGGCACCCAACGTGAGACAAAACTCACATTTGGCGTCTGATCCAGCGGTGATGATGACTTTAGAGTGAAATGCCTTGGCAAGTTGTATGGCTGTAGTGCCTATTCCACTAGAGCCTCCATGTACCAGTAGTGTTTCGTATGGTAATAACCTGGCTCGGTCAAATATATTACTCCAGACAGTAAAAAAAGCTTCTGGTATTGCGGCAGCTTGTATTAAAGATAAGCCCTCAGGAATTGGTAGGCATTGTGACGCAGTAGCCAAGCAATATTCTGCATAACCACCACCGGTTACCAATGCACAAATAACATCACCAGGTTGTAGATGACTTACAGCGGTACCCGTGGCTATTATGGTCCCTGAAATTTCTAGCCCAGGTATATCCGTGGTTCCTTGAGGTGCAGGGTATAAACCTTGGCGCTGCATAATATCTGGCCGATTAACACCAGCAGCAGCGACTTGAATCAATACTTGATGAGCGGCAGGAGTTGGGATGGGGCGCTTAGTCAGTTTAAGAGCTTTGGTTTTTATTTCAATAGCTCGCATGGCATGGTTAAGCATAACTTGAGTACTGTAAAAAGAGATATACGGTTATTATAGGCCTCAGTGATTTTTATAAACAATGTGTTAATAGGATAGAACAGATGATTCGTGTAGGTATTGTTGGAGGAACGGGTTATACAGGGGTTGAATTACTGCGTCTTTTGGTTTTGCATTCAGAGGTTGAGGTTGCTGTAGTCACTTCGCGTTCAGATGCAGGTATAAGGGTAGATGCTGTATATCCCAGTTTACGTGGTTACATTGATGTTATATTTACAGCGCCAGATATAAAAATATTAGCTCAGTGCGATGTCGTTTTTTTTGCGACACCTAATGGGACTGCAATGCAAATGGCAGAGCAGTTGTTGGAGCGTGGCATAAAGGTGATAGATCTTTCGGCGGATTTTAGGCTAAAAGATGCGAAACAATGGGGTCACTGGTATGGCATGGAACATACGTGCCCTGATTTAATTGGTGAGGCAGTTTATGGCCTCCCAGAAGTGAATCGGGAAGCTATTAAAAAAGCCCAATTGATAGCTTGTCCAGGGTGTTATCCTACGGCGGTTCAGCTAGGTTTTCTACCTTTAATTGAAAATAAATTGATAGACGTTAAGCATTTAATTGCTGATGTTAAATCGGGTGTTAGTGGTGCAGGTCGTAAAGCCGAATTGGCCACCCTAATGAGTGAAACCGGTGAAAGTTTTAAAGCGTATGCGGTCAATGGTCACAGACATTTGCCGGAAATTACCCAAGGGCTTGCATATGTGGCTGGAGAGACCGTAGGTTTGACTTTCGTGCCACATTTGACTCCCATGATACGAGGGATTCATGCGACTTTATATGGACAATTAGCATCTGTATGGCTGGGTGCCAAGATAAGTTTGGATGAGATACAATTGTTATATGAGCAGCGTTATCAGGATGAAATGTTTGTTGATATTTTGCCTCTAGGCTCAATCCCTGATACAAGAAATGTTCGAGGCAGTAACAATTGTCAGATTTCAATTTTTCAACCACAAGGCCAGCAAACAATAGTCGTTTTATCTGTGATTGATAATTTAGTTAAGGGAGCCGCTGGGCAAGCCATTCAGAATATGAATTTAATGTGTGGCCTAAAAGAAGATTTAAGCTTGAAGGTGATTGCGTTATACCCATAAATCTTGACTATAAAGCTTGGTATGGTCATAATTTGATTAACTTTCAATTATGGTGTATTTAATTTATGGCTAATCCAATTATCTTTACTGATAGTGCTGCTTCTAAAGTGAGTGAATTGATTTCAGAAGAGGGCAATGATAATCTCAAGTTAAGAGTATATGTTTCAGGTGGTGGTTGCTCCGGATTTCAATACGGATTTACTTTTGATGAAGAAGTAAATGAAGATGATACTAGTGTTGTAAACGGTGGTGTTACCGTGTTGATTGATTCAATGAGTATACAATATTTGGCAGGTGCTGAAGTTGATTACAAGGAAGATATATCAGGTGCGCAGTTTGTAATTCGCAATCCTAATGCTACAACGACTTGTGGTTGCGGCTCATCTTTTTCAGCTTAATACAGCGTGGAGTGGTCTTATGGCCACTCCTGTTTCATTACGAAATTTTATTGTAGATTTTTAGCGGTAATTGTTTTTAGCAAATAAAGATTGTGCTTTGGTTTTGTTGATTTGATCTAAGGTTGATTGGGTTTGTGATTTAAAGTCAGCTAGTACTTCAGCATGAAGTGGTAATGATTGAGTCATGTTAATTGCTTCAGGATTATGATGATTGCCATCGACAAGAAATTCATAATGTAAATGAGGGCCGGTTGCCAATCCAGTTTGCCCTACGTAGCCAATAATTTCCCCTTGTTTCACCAGGTCACCGCTTTCAATTCCACGTTTAAAATCGGATAAGTGGGCATAAAGAGTCTCATAATGTTCACCATGCTCTATGATTAGAACCTGTCCATACCCACCTTTATTCCCAATGAATGCAACTTTACCATCACCAGCAGATTTTACAGGCGTACCAGTTCGTGCGGCATAATCAATTCCTTTATGGGCGCGAATTCGATTGAGTATCGGATGTTTTCGATGGGTGTCAAAGCCGGAACTAATGCGTAAAAAATCAAGAGGAGCGCTTAAAAAAGCTTTTCTCATTGGTTTGCCTTCAGGGCTAAAATAATTGACGAAACCCTTGCTGTCTTTATACCTAATAGCCGTTAAAATACGTCCTTGGTTGACAAATTCAGCGGCTAAAATTGAATGATTTCCAGCTTCAGTTTCTGCGTAAACAACGGTGAATTGATCGCCGTGGTGCAGGTTGGTTGCAAAATCAATATCCCAGGCAAAAATATTGGTAAGTTGCAAAAGCAAATCATTTGTTAGGCCGGCATTTTGAGTCGCTAGTAGAAATGAAGAGTCAATGACCCCATGTGTGCTCGTTATATTCTGAGGGGTTTCATCTATATATCTGGAAGCCTGTTCAAAACGTTCAATTTTAGGTTGACTCGAAATGAGCGACTGTATTCGTACATTACTGTTAATGGTGGTTTGAGCAACTTTATAATGTCGGTTTTTATTTAAAAAAGTATTTTTTTTTGTATTAGATGCGTACGTGGCACTGGTCTTTCGTGCGCTAGATATAGGTCGTGTTTTGGCTTGTTTTTTTGCGTGTGATATTTTTTGATTCTTGACACGCTTTGGATGATTTTTTTGAGCTGTCGCGTGTCGTAAAGATGACTTAGGCAACTTTAGTGAAGCCTTGTGGCTTTTTATATGATTAGATTTGGAAAAGCTAGTGGTAGTAGCAAAAAGCAAACCCATCCATAATAAGATCAAGATATAAGATTTAGATTTCACAAGATATTAGCTTAGGTAGTTGTGTTTGAGTCAAAACTAAGGTCTATAAAGTTTAATTAGTGCCATTCTAAATGTTTTGTTTGGGTTTTACCAATTTACATGGGAATAAAAAAAATTCAATGGAGTATGGCATTAACTCTATAATGATTCGATTTTACAGTTTTATTTTGGAGAGAGACATTGCAAGATGATGTATTAATAGACCTTTTAAGGGGTGCTGATGAGGTTTTAATAAAGCAAGAATTAATAGAAAAGCTAAAAGAAGGGCGGCCTCTCCGAATTAAGGCAGGATTTGATCCGACTGCGCCAGATTTGCATCTTGGACATACGGTATTAATCAACAAATTGAAGCAGTTTCAAGATTTAGGGCATGAGGTTATGTTTCTAATTGGTGATTTTACTGGAATGATAGGTGACCCAACAGGAAAGAATGTAACGCGCAAGCCATTAACTCGAGAAGAAGTTATTCATAATGCGAAGACGTATGAAGAGCAAATTTTTAAAATCCTTGACTCAAATAAAACACGGGTCATGTTTAATTCCAGTTGGATGAATGCTATGTCGTCTGCAGACTTAATTCAGTTGGCTGCAAAGCATACTGTTGCGAGGATGTTAGAGCGAGATGATTTTAGCAAGCGATTTAAGGGTGGACAGTCTATTGCAATTCACGAATTTTTATACCCCTTGATACAAGGTTATGATTCAGTAGAAATGAAGGCAGATGTTGAGCTGGGGGGCACTGATCAAAAATTTAATTTGTTAGTCGGTCGTCAATTACAAGAGGCATTTGGCCAAAAGCCACAGGTAGTTATAACGATGCCAATTCTTGAGGGTTTGGATGGTGTGCAAAAAATGTCCAAATCACTTAACAACTATATAGGCATAGCTGATGTTGCTGATGAGATGTTTGGTAAGATAATGTCTATATCAGATGAGCTAATGTGGAGGTATTTTGAATTGTTAAGTTTTCGACCTATGGCGGAAATAAATTCTTGGAAACTCGAATGTATAGAAGGCGCAAATCCACGTAACTACAAAGTTAAGCTGGCTCAGGAAATTATCGAACGTTTTCATGATGCGAAATCAGCTGTTAAGGCGTTGGAAAATTTTGAGGCTAGATTTCAGAGAGGCGCAATGCCTGATGAGATAGATGAGATAGAATTAAAAATTCAAGGTAGTAGTTTTTGTATTGCTAATTTATTGAAAGAGTCGGGTTTAACTAGCGGTACATCGGAAGCAATCAGATTAATTAACCAAGGTGCAGTCAGAATTGACGGGGAAAAAGTTTCTGATGCAAAGTTTGAAATATCAATAAATACTCAAAATATTTATCAAGTGGGCAAAAGGAAATTTGCAAAAGTAAAATTGAGTAATTGAGAGTATTGCAGGCTCCTAAAGAAAGGTTCTTTTGAAGAGCAGGCTCTTTTGGGCTGATAGAATAAATCCTTTAGCTAAAAATTTCTATTGACAGTAGGGCTAGTATGGCTATAATGGAGGGCTTGTTCGGTGATTTGTTTAGTCGCTGAGGCAGGAAGCAGGGAGGAAAATAAAGTCGACAAGGCGTTGACAAGTTGGGTTGTCTCTGTATAATGGTCGGACTGAACAGGGCCTTGTGCTCTACGCTCTTTAACAACTTGATCAAAATAATTTGTGTGGGTGCTTGTGGTGATTGTTAATGATGTTAATTAATAATCGACACAAACCCAACACATAGAAGTAATTTTATGCGTTGAACTGTAGTCGAGCCAAGATTGGCTACTTATCTTATTAAGTGGCAAACTGATTTAAACTGAAGAGTTTGATCATGGCTCAGATTGAACGCTGGCGGTATGCTTAACACATGCAAGTCGAACGGTAACAGGCCTTCGGGCGCTGACGAGTGGCGGACGGGTGAGTAACGCGTAGGAATCTGCCTTATAGTGGGGGACAACGTGGGGAAACCCACGCTAATACCGCATACGCCCTACGGGGGAAAGGAGGGGATCTTCGGACCTTTCGCTATGAGATGAGCCTGCGTTAGATTAGCTAGTTGGTAGGGTAAAGGCCTACCAAGGCGACGATCTATAGCTGGTCTGAGAGGACGATCAGCCACACTGGGACTGAGACACGGCCCAGACTCCTACGGGAGGCAGCAGTGGGGAATATTGGACAATGGGCGAAAGCCTGATCCAGCAATACCGCGTGTGTGAAGAAGGCCTTAGGGTTGTAAAGCACTTTCAATTGGGAGGAAAACCTGTCGGTCAATACCCGGCAGCTTGACATTACCTTTAGAAGAAGCACCGGCTAACTCCGTGCCAGCAGCCGCGGTAATACGGAGGGTGCGAGCGTTAATCGGAATTACTGGGCGTAAAGCGTGCGTAGGCGGTTCGTTAAGTCAGATGTGAAAGCCCTGGGCTCAACCTGGGAACTGCATTTGAAACTGGCAGACTAGAGTTTAGTAGAGGGGAGTGGAATTTCAGGTGTAGCGGTGAAATGCGTAGATATCTGAAGGAACACCAGTGGCGAAGGCGACTCCCTGGACTAGAACTGACGCTGAGGTACGAAAGCGTGGGTAGCAAACAGGATTAGATACCCTGGTAGTCCACGCCGTAAACGATGTCGACTAGCCGTTGGTCCTATTTACAGGATTAGTGGCGCAGCTAACGCATTAAGTCGACCGCCTGGGGAGTACGGCCGCAAGGTTAAAACTCAAATGAATTGACGGGGGCCCGCACAAGCGGTGGAGCATGTGGTTTAATTCGATGCAACGCGAAGAACCTTACCTACCCTTGACATCCAGAGAATCTGTTAGTGATAGTAGAGTGCCTTCGGGAGCTCTGAGACAGGTGCTGCATGGCTGTCGTCAGCT
>CAJAHC010000163.1 GCA_903939355.1 uncultured Methylococcaceae bacterium
TCAAGAGTTTGTTTAGCTTTCTAAAACCACTCTTTAAAAGTTATTGTTATGGATGACAATGAGTTAATCAAAATCTCACATAAGTTATTGCTTGCTGGCGTTGATGAGGCAGGTCGAGGACCACTTGCAGGCCCAGTAGTTTCAGCAGCTGTTATTCTTGATCCTCAAAAACACATTGATGGTTTGGCTGATTCTAAAGTGCTGAACGAACGTAAGCGTGATAGTCTTTTTGAGGCTATTAAAATTGATACTTTAAGTTGGTCGGTTGGAGTAGCTACTGTTGAAGAAATCGATGAGCTCAATATTCTTCAGGCAACATTATTGGCAATGCAGCGAGCGATTAATGGTTTGGCGATTCAACCAGATGAAGTTTTAATAGACGGTAATTGTCTTCCAAAACTGTTAATGCCTGCTCAAGCAATTGTTAAGGGTGACAGTAAAGTGAAAGCTATTAGTGCTGCCTCCATAGTTGCAAAAGTTGTGCGTGATAAAATAATGGTTGATTATCATAATCTATATCCTGATTACGCCTTCCATTTTCATAAAGGTTATGGGACAAAGCAGCATTTAAAAGAGATTGAGAAATTTGGTTTTTTGCCCATACACAGAAAATCATTTAATCCTCTGAGAACAATACTGCTTCAAAATTAGTAAGAATATAGCGTCCATTTTTTAATAGATACCGATCGGTTCTTCATCCATTAGTGCAACCTGTTCGCGTAGCTCAATGATTCGATCCTGCCAATAACGGATTGTATTGAACCATGGGAATGCCATAGGAAATGCGGGATCGTCCCAACGTCTTGCTATCCAGGCGGAATAATAAATCAGGCGTAAGGTACGTAAGGCTTCTAGTAGATGCAATTCACTGATATTAAAATCGTAAAAAGTTCTGTAACCGGTCATTAGCTGGTTAAATTGTAAGGTCATCTCGGTGCGGTTACCTGAAATTAACATCCAGAGATCTTGAATCGCAGGGCCCATTCGGCTGTCATCAAAATCAACAAAGTGGGGGCCGTCATCGGTCCATAGAATGTTTCCTGGATAACAGTCACCATGGAGTCTTAGTGTTTTTATAATACCTGCTCGTTCAAAGCAGCGTGTTACTGCAGCAAGTGCGAGAGTAATGATAGTCTGATAGGCATTGAGTAGTTCTGCTGGAATGAAATCATGCTTTAACAAATAATCACTGGGTTCATCGCCAAAGTTGACAATGTTAAGAGTAGGTCTTGCTTTAAAGGGCTTTAATGCACCTACGGCATGAATTCGACCAATAAAACGCCCCATCCATTCTAGTTTTTCACGACCTTCAATGTCTGGTACACGTCCTCCTTGTTTAGGAAATACAGAGAAACGAAAGCCATCGAATTCATGTAGTGTTTTGTTTTCTTTACATCGTAAGGGAGGAACAACAGGTATTTCGTTACTAGCCAATTCTTCAATAAAATAATGTTCTTCAAGAATGGCCGGGGTAGTCCAACGGTTGGGTCTATAGAATTTCGTTACAACAGGTGCTGAGTTTTCAATACCAATTTGGTAAACTCTGTTTTCGTAACTATTAAGCGCAAGAAGTCTACCATCAGTTACTAAACCAATATTATCAATGGCCTGTAAGATAATGTCTGGTGTCAGTGTTGAA
>CAJAHC010000164.1 GCA_903939355.1 uncultured Methylococcaceae bacterium
CATTAAATAGTACTGAATATTTTATAGCGCACTAACCAGTACTTTTTAGGATTTGACCTAGCCCTTTAGATTTATATATGCTTGAACTTATCACCCTAGGAAATAAAAATGATTAAACGCATGATCATTATGCTAGTCGTAGTCGGCATAATACTCGGAGGAATTTTTGGCTTCATTAGCTTTAAAAGCCGCATGATCAAAAATTTTATATCCTCTCAAGGTGAACCGGTACATACAGTTTCGGCAATGACTGCAAGTTATCTTGAATGGTTACCAAAACTGGAAGCAGTGGGCACTATTAAAGCCAGCCAAGGTGTTAACTTAAGTGCAGAATTAGCTGGGATAGTAGAAAATATTTATTTTAAACAAGGTGATGAAGTAAAGCTTGGCATACCTTTATTACAACTAAGAGCTTACGACGAAATTGCCAAACTGGATGCGCTCAAAGCAACAGCACAACTTGCACGAATTACTTACAATCGCGATCAGGCACAATTTCTTATCAGTACAATCAGTAAACAAACCCTAGATATAGATAAAGCAAATCTTGACGTGGCCGTTGCCAATGTTGCCCAACAACAGGCCCTGACTAATAAAAAGCTTATTCGCGCACCTTTTACCGGTAAATTAGGTATTCGACTTGTAGATGTGGGGCAATATCTCAATGCAGGAACAGCGATCTCTTCATTAGAAGCACTGGATAATGTTTTTGTCGATTTTTATCTGCCACAACAAACTCTAGAGTTACTAAAAATCAATCAAAAAGTGACTCTTAAAACAGATGCCTACCCCGATAAAACGTTTTCTGGCACCCTGATAGTCATTAATCCAAAAATTGATATTAATACCCGTAATGTACATGTAAGAGCCAGTCTAAAAAACCCAACACATCAACTTCTGCCTGGCATGTATGTCAACGTCAACGTTACAACCGGACTAGTGCAACGCACTATCACTTTACCTCGCACCGCCATTACTTTTAACTCTTTCGGCTCTAGCATTTATCGAGTCGAAAGTAACGGTCAGGATGAAAAAGGCACGCCTAAATTCATTGCAAAACAAAGCCTGGTTACCACTGGAGATACACGAGGCGACCAAGTCGCAATCTTAACCGGTGTAAAGGAAGGGGAACTAATAGTGACTAGCGGTCAAATAAAACTACATAATGGTTCGCCTGTTAACATTGATAACTCAGCCCAACCAAGCAACGAAGCCCTACCGCAACTTGACGATCAATAAGTTATCATGAATTTTACCGATATTTTTATCCGCAGACCCATCCTGTCTACGGTAGTCAGCATAATGTTGTTGGTATTAGGTTTACGTGCGTTAAGTGAGCTACCCATCTTGCAATATCCACGTACCGAAAATGCCATCGTTACTATCGCTACCGCCTACTATGGTGCTGATCCCGATATTGTCGCCGGCTTTATTACAACCCCCTTGGAAAATAACATTGCCCAAGCCAATGGAATCGACTACATCAGTTCTACCAGCCAAAACAGCATCAGTATTATCACCGCTAATCTACGGCTTAATTTTGATCCCAATAAAGCCTTGACTGAAATTAATACCAAGGTTAATGCCGTCCTTAACCAATTACCTCCAGAATCGCAAACACCGGTACTGAGTGTAAAAATCGGCGAAACCATAGATGCCATGTATATTGGCTTTTCAAGCAATGTCTTACCTGCCAACAATATAACAGATTACTTAATTCGCTCAGTCCAACCGCGCTTACAATCCGTTGAAGGCATACAAACCGCAGAATTACTGGGAGGTAAAAATTTTTCTTTACGCGCTTGGTTAGACCCTAATAAATTGGCCGCCTTCGCACTGACAGCATCTGATGTCAGTGCAGCCTTAACCAAAAACAACTATATTGCCGGACTAGGTACAACCAAAGGTCAAATGGTACAAGTCAATCTGACCGCATCAACCAGCCTGCATTCAGTCACTGAATTTGAAAACTTGATCATTAAGCAACAAGACGGCGCCATTATTCGCCTAAAAGATTTGGCCAAGGTCACTCTAGGTGCTGATGAATACGATACCAGCGTCTCTTTTGATGGTGACAAAGCGGTTTATATTGGACTTCAAGTGGCATCAAGTGCCAATCTACTTGAGGTCATTGAAAGAGTACGTGAAGTATTTCCTGAAATTCAAGCGCAATTACCTGAAGGTATTAATGGAAAAATAGTCTACGACTCAACAAACTTTGTTAATAGTTCTATCGATGAAGTCATTGATACGCTCATTGAAGCGTTACTCATTGTTACTCTGGTGGTATTTACATTCCTGGGCTCACCCCGTTCAGTTCTGATACCGGTTATAGCAATACCACTTTCCCTGATCGGCACCTTTACCATCATGCTGATGCTTGGTTTCTCAATCAATTTATTAACATTACTTGCCTTGGTACTTGCCATTGGCTTGGTTGTTGACGATGCCATCATCATCGTTGAAAACGTCAATCGGCATCTTGAAGAAGGCATGGAGCCCATTCCCGCCTCACTACTGGCCGCCAGAGAACTGACCGGACCGATTATCGCAATGACCATTGTGTTAATCGCTGTCTACGTTCCCGTCGGTTTTCAAGGTGGCCTGACAGGCGCCTTATTTTCAGAGTTCGCCTTTACTGTCGTAGCAGCCGTAACTGTGTCTGCCATTGTTGCGTTAACTTTATCACCAATGATGAGTTCTAAATTACTTAAATCTCATACCCAAAATCGTACGGGCTGGGAAGAGCGTATTGTTGATTTTATTGATCGCCAAGTCTTTGCCATACAGCGCGCCTATTCAAAAACACTACATGGAACACTTAACTACTTACCGGTAACTGCGCTATTTGCGGCCATCATACTCGCCAGCATCTACTTTCTTTATAATAGTTCAAACAGAGAACTGGCTCCTCAAGAAGACCAAGGCATCATTATCACCATGTCCACCTCGGCACCGGATGCCACCTTACAACAGCGTCTTGTTTATGCTGATCAAGTTTTTAATAAATTTAACAAGTATCCCGAAACAGACCATGTTTTTCAACTCCACACGCAAGGACAATCTGTTGCAGGAATGGTTCTTAAACCATGGGATGAACGAACAAAAACCACAACCGAACTGCAACCCCTCGTTCAACAAGAAATGAATGAAATTGCCGGTGTTCGTGTCGCTGCGTTTCAACCACCCCCACTACCTGGCAGTAGCGGTCTTCCTGTGCAATTTGTCATCGGTACAACCGAATCGTTTGAACAATTGAACACTATAACCCAACAATTTATGCACGAAGCGCAAAAAAGCGGCATGTTTATCTTTTTGGATAAAGACCTAAAGGTTGATCAACCACAATCCCAAGTCGACATTGACCGTGACAAAGCAGCACTGCTGGGGCTAAGCATGCAAGATGTAGGTTCCTCACTGGCCTCGATTCTGGGCGGCGGTTATGTTAACTATTTCAGCATGACGGGAAGATCTTACAAAGTAATTCCCCAAGCACAACAAACATCAAGACTGAATCCTGATCAATTACTCAACTACCATATACGAGCGGCAGATGGCGCAACCGTCCCCCTCTCAACGATAGCCTCTATCAGCACAAAAACTGTACCCCAATCATTAAACCACTTCCAGCAACTGAACTCAGCCATCATCTCTGGAGTACCTTTTCCAGGCGTTACTGTGG
>CAJAHC010000165.1 GCA_903939355.1 uncultured Methylococcaceae bacterium
GATCGCAGGTAAAAACGGAGGAGTTTGTTAAATTTGAGGCTGAGGCTTTTTATAAGAATTATTAACTATTTCCAATAGGAATCACAATGCCCCCACCCTTTGATAAAATAGAATTTACCTTGCTTTATGACGGCCTATGTCCACTTTGCAGTAAAGAAGTGACTTGGTTATACAGTAGAAATAAACAGGAGAAGCTTGGATTTCAAGATGTTAATGAAGCGGATTTTGATCCGGCTGTTTACGGTAAAACGCACGCTGAATTAATGGCAGAGATTCACGGGGTTTATCCCGATGGTCGAATTATTAAAGGTATGGGTGTCTTTCGTGAAACCTATAAAGCTGTGGGTTTAGGCTGGTTAATGGCGCCTACCGGTTGGCCGGTATTAAAAACCTTGTTTGATTTTATTTATAAATTGTTTGCAAAATACCGTGTGCGACTGGCTAGCCTATTTGTTGGTGATAAGGCTTGTAATTGTGGATAAGTATGTTTACGCCTATGTTGTTAATGGTTAGGTTTTACGCCTTTTCAACTCGTATATCCTTGTCATCAGTATTTGAGCAGTCCATGCAGGAAAGACGGCTTTAATAGTATACTGCCACTAATAATACCCCGTTGAATAACTTTATAGACCTTACAAAATGACTCAAAAGAAACGATTAATCATTGCCATGACAGGTGCTACCGGTGCTGTTTATGGTGTAAGAATGCTGCAAGTGCTGCAGATGCAGGATGAATGGGAAACGCATCTGGTGATTTCTGATGCAGGTGTTGTTAATTTAAAACACGAAATGGATATAAAACGGGCTGAACTGTTTAAGTTAGCGGATGTAACGCATGGCATTGATGATATTGCCGCCAGTATTTCCAGTGGCGGTTTTAAAACAGAAGGGATGATAATTGCACCTTGCTCAATGAAAACATTGGCGGCAGTCGCTCATGGCTTTGGGGATAACCTAATTTCGAGGGCCGCTGATGTGGTTTTAAAAGAACGTCGACGTTTGGTAATGATGCCTCGGGAAACGCCTTTAAATCTCGTGCATATCAGAAATATGGCCAGTGTGACGGAAATGGGTGGCATTATGTTTCCACCGATGCCGGCTTTTTATAGCAAAACCGACTCGTTAACAGCGATGGTTAATGAAACGGTCGGTAGAATATTGGATATGTTTGGCGTTAATGTAGAAGGTTTGTACACGCCTTGGGAAGGCTTGTAAGTAGGAGATTTTTTGCTACTCCTACATGAGCAAGGTTTAAGACAACAGTTTTGAATTTTTACTATTACGAAATACCAAAGGTTTTTCATTGCCAGAAAGACTGCTGTTTGCCGCCGCATCTATGGCCTCTTGAATAACGCCGTGGTGTGGTGATTTACTGCACACAGGGTCAGCGTTATACATATCACCTGTCAATAAGTAAGCTTGGCAATGGCAGCCACCAAAATCTTTGTCTTTCTCATCACAGCTACGACAAGGTTCTTTCATCCATTCATGGCCTCTAAAAAAATTAAAGGCTTTTGACTGATTCCAAATTTCTTCTATGCTGTAGTCATTGACGTTGGGGCAGTCCAAGCCGGGTAGTTCCCGTGCGGAATGGCAAGGCAAAGCCACGCCGTCTGGCGCAATAGTTAAAAAAGTAGTGCCCCAGCCATTCATGCAAGCTTTAGGGCGATCTTCATAAAAATCGGGTACGACATAATAAATTTTCATTTTACCGGCGACGCTTTCTTTAAAGGCCTGTGCGATAGCCTCGGCTTTATCAAATTGCGCTTGGGTAGGTAACAATAAATCACGGTTGGCATGCGCCCAGCCGTAATATTGGGTGTTGGCAAGTTCCAGATAGTCAGCGCCTAACTCTTCTGCCATTGCCAGAATTTCCGGCATTTGGTGAATATTTTCGCGGTGGATAACCACGCATAACACCATTGGATAGCCGTGTTTTTTGACCAGGTGAGCGACTTCTTTTTTGTGTTCGAAGGATTTTGTACCGGCAATATGGTCGTTTAATTCTTGGCTACTGGCCTGAATACTGACCTGAATATGATCTAAGCCGGCTTCTTTCAACTGGATGATTTTTTCTTCAGTGAGCCCATAACCTGAGGTGATCAGATTGGAATAATAACCCAAGTCTCTGGCGTGTTTAACCAGTTCGGGCAGGTCTTGACGTGTCATCGGTTCGCCACCGGAAAAACCTAATTGTACGGCGCCCATTTTGCGAGCTTGAGTTAGTACGCGCTTCCAGTCGTCGGTCGCTAATTCAGTTTGATATTTTGCATAATTAATAGGGTTGGAGCAATACGGGCATTGTAGCGGGCAAGCGTAAGTCAGCTCTGCCAACAACCAGCGCGGTGGTGTGGGGTTAGTTTTGATTAATCCAGCCATTTTGTAATGCGATCTCTAGAAATGCGTTAATGTCGTTGGTAAGTCCCGAGGTAGAAAATTTTTGCTCCAGTTCGTTGACAATTTGAGCAAGATTACGGGTGCCGTCACAGAGCTTTAGAATTTCAGCTGAGGTTTGATTAAGTTCTACCATGCCTTCCGGATAAAGAATGACATTTTTTTGTTGTGCTTCTTCCCATTGCAAACGATGGGTGCGAGAAAATTGAATGGGTAGGTCCGTGTTTAGAGTCATTTCGGCAATTGGGTTCGGGTGATTATGCGTACGCAAATGGTCTTATTTTTCAATATTAAAATAAGGTGGCATATGGTTAATATAAGCCATATACATGGCATCCGCCATAGCCCACAATACATCCAGTTTAAACTTTAAAATTTGCACCATACGATCTTGTTGTTCACGCGTTTTGTACCACTCCAAAGTAATGGCAAGGCCATGTTCAACATCACGTCGTGCTTCAGTCAGCCGCTTACGAAAATAGTTGTAACCGTCTATATCAACCCATGGGTAGTGTTCTGGCCAGTTATCCAAGCGTTGCTGGTGAATTTTAGGTGCAAACAATTCCGTTAATGAAGAGCTGGCTGCTTCGTGCCATTCGGCTCTCCGAGCAAAATTAACATAGGCGTCAACGGCAAAACGAACGCCGGGTAAGACATGTTTTAATGAGGTGATGTCTTCACGGCTTAAGCCGACGGCAATGCCTAGTTGAATCCAAGCTTCAATACCACCTGGGTCACCCGGGTGACCATCATGATCCATGATACGTTGCACCCATTTGGCACGGGTTTCACGATCGGGACAATTGGCTAAAATATTAGCATCTTTAATGGGAATGCTGACTTGATAATAAAAACGGTTAGCCACCCAGCCTTGTAATTGCTCCCGGGTCAACTTCCCCTCGTTCATCAGCGTATGGTAAGGATGATGAATATGGTAATAATTTTCCATGCCCCGCAAGGCCGCTTCAAATTCAGATTTTGTCCAAGCTTTATTGTCGATATTGCTCATGGTGATGTCCAATGAATGATATGAAGAAAACGATTTAAGCTGACTTTATAAATCGATTTCCAGTCCGTCGTATGCGACTTCAATGCCTGCGGCATGAAGTATTTTACGTTGTTCGGAATCATCGTCTAAAATGGGGTTGGTGTTATTGATATGAATCAATATTTTACGCGCTTTATTGACGCTACTTAAAACGTCTATCATGCCACCGGGACCAGATTGAGGTAAATGACCAATTTCACGCGCTCTTTTATGGCTGATATGTTGTGTACACATCTCATCATCAGTCCAGAAAGTCCCGTCCACCAATAAACAGTCAACGGTTTGCATAGTTGCCATTACGTGAGGTTCAATTTCACCGAGTCCGGGTGAGTAAAAGACTTTTTTACCGGTAGAAATCTGTTCAATAATAACACCGATATTGTCGCCTTGATGGGGATCATGACGATGAGGGGAATAAGGCGGTGCTTTGCTTTTTAAGGCTTGGGTGTAAAAACGCAAGTCTTCAATCACAGGAATAGTAAAACTGCTGCCATCAACGGGAATGGGGTGATGATTGACGGTGCAATAATGCGCCAGCATATTAAAAAGAGGAAATCCTGTGGTCAAATCCTGCTTAACCATGTCTGTACAATAAACATCAAGCGGCTTGCCTTCTCTGAGCATTAACATACCTGTAGTATGGTCAATTTGGCTGTCAATGAGCATAATGGCTTTAATGCCGGTATCGCGAATACCTTCCTTAGGCTGAATGGCAGGGAAGGCTTCCAGTTGCGCACGAATATCGGGAGAGGTGTTAAACAGTAACCAGTTTTTGTTGTCTGTACTGACGGCAATCGAAGACTGTGTGCGTGCTTTGCCATTCATTGTGTGATGGCGAAGGCGGTGACAATTGTGGCAGTTGCAGTTCCATTGAGGAAAGCCTCCGCCTGCACCAGAACCAAGAACTCTAATTTTCATAATAAAAGCCTAAAAAGAAAGGCTTGAATGATACGGGAATAAAGGTTTTCAGGCAAAAAAAAGGGGCTCTTAGCGAGCCCCTTTTTTTAATTCACTTAAAACGGCTTCAAACGGTTAAGTCGTTTAGCGATTGTAAATGTACATTGTTACTTCAAAGCCGAAACGTAGGTCAGTAAAGCTTGGTGTTTCCCATTTCATCGTGAACCTCCAGTATATTTATTAGAATAATTCTTAGCTCTATCAATTAAGCTAGCTAAAAGTATACGATGAACTTTTTTTTAACGCAACTATTGGCATCGCTTAACAAGGATGTTTTTCTTATTAGAAAAAGAGTACTATAAAAACCTACGTAAAAAAGTAATAATACACACATAAAAATTATTTAGGAGGCTCCATGGGTGCAGTTATAGAATTGTTTTTCTACATGTTTATCATTGCTACAGCTGCGTTTGCGCCATTGGGGTATTTTATATACAAATATACTCAAAAAAATGCACAGCCGTTTGGCGATACTGAGCCGCATGGCAACAGTCCATCGTTTGTTAATGATCTTGCTGAAAGCGCTATTTATTTTATTAAGAGTAAGCTGGCTAAAAAATAAGCGACTTGTGGCCTCCAAGTTTTTGGAGGCTAATTCGGCCTAAATCACACCGCAAGTGGGGCAAGCAGGATTTTTTCGTAGTTTCATAGAGTTCCATTCCATAGTTAAACTGTCCAGTAGCAATAATCGTCCTGTTAGGCACTCTCCGATAGACATAATTAACTTCATAGCTTCCAATGCTTGGATACTGCCGATTATTCCTGTTATCGGCGCTATGACCCCATTACTTGCACAGTTTTGTAATTCGTCTCCCTCGCTACTATATAAGCAGTTGTAACACGGGCTATTATTTTTACCGGGTGTAAATACAGCGACCTGACCATCAAAGCCTATAGCCGCGCCTGATACTAATGGGGTTTGATATATCACGCAGGCCTTATTAATGGCAAACCGTGATGCAAAGTTATCAGTACAGTCCAATACCACCTCCGCAGCTTTAACTTCAAAATTTAGTTGTTCTCCAATTAGTCTTTTTTTGACTGCGTTTACGTTTACATCCGGATTTAAATTATTCAGTACATGACGGGTTGAAATTACTTTATCAATCCCAATATCGGGTGTGTGGTGAGCAATCTGTCTTTGTAAATTGGATAGCTCTACTTTGTCATCATCATAAATAGTAATGTTACCGACACCTGCTGCGGCAAGGTACATGGCTGCAGGCGAGCCTAGGCCGCCGGCACCAACAATTAATACTTTGGCCGCGAGAAGTTTTTGTTGCCCTTCAATATCACATTGGGGCAGCATTATTTGGCGGCTATAACGTAGCAGTTGGTTGTCATTCATAGGTAATGATAGTTAAGTAAGATGAAGCAAGATAATGCCAAAAAACTTGACAGTCTGCAAAAGTTGATTATCATTAGCACTCATTGGTAGTGAGTGCTAATAACAGATACCCTTTTATTTTAACCTTAGGAGATATAGATGAATATACGTCCGTTACACGATAGAGTTATAGTTAAACGTGTTGAAGAAGAAACTACAACCCCTGGTGGTATTGTATTACCTGGCTCTGCTGCTGAAAAGCCAAGCCAAGGTAAAGTTTTGGCTGTTGGTTCAGGTAAGCAACTGGATAACGGCACTGTGCGTGCATTAGAAGTCAAAGTTGGCGATAAAGTATTGTTTGGTAAGTACTCAGGCAATGAAGTTAAAGTTGACGGCGATGACCTCATCGTTATGCGTGAAGAAGACATCATGGGTATTTTAGGTTAAACCTGAACCCTTTAGTAATCATAATCACACAAGATAGGAATAAAAATGGCAGCGAAAGACGTATTATTTGGTGATGACGCACGAGTCCGTATGGCACGTGGTGTTAATATTTTAGCAAATGCAGTAAAAGTAACATTGGGTCCTAAAGGCCGTAACGCAATTTTGGACAAAAGTTTTGGTGCTCCAACCATTACTAAAGATGGCGTATCTGTTGCGAAAGAAATCGAATTAAAAGATAAATTCGAAAATATGGGCGCTCAGATGGTTAAAGAAGTAGCTTCACATACTTCTGATGTGGCTGGTGATGGTACTACTACTGCAACTGTATTGGCGCAATCAATCGTTAATGAAGGTTTGAAAGCAGTTGCTGCCGGTATGAATCCAATGGATTTAAAACGCGGTATTGATTTGGCTGTTACTAAAGCAGTTGAAGCGATTGTAGCTTCTGCAACACCTTGTACTGACAACAAAGCGATTGCTCAAGTGGGTACAATTTCAGCTAACTCTGATGAGTCAGTTGGCAGAATCATTGCTGAAGCAATGGAAAAAGTGGGTAAAGAAGGCGTAATTACTGTTGAAGAAGGCTCAGGTCTGGACAACTCGTTAGACGTTGTTGAAGGTATGCAGTTTGACCGTGGTTATTTGTCACCTTACTTTATTAATAAACAAGATAACATGAGCGTTGAATTAGACGACCCCATGATTCTTATTTACGACAAAAAAATATCCAACATTCGTGATATGTTGCCAATTTTGGAAGGTGTTGCTAAATCTGGCCGTCCTTTATTGATAGTTGCAGAAGATGTTGAAGGCGAAGCCTTGGCAACTTTGGTTGTTAACACTATTCGTGGCATTGTTAAAGTTGCTGCTGTTAAAGCACCTGGTTTCGGTGATCGTCGTAAAGCAATGTTGGAAGATATTGCTGTATTGACTGGTGGTGTGGTGATTTCTGAAGAAGTTGGTTTAAGCTTGGAAAAAGCTGAATTATCACAATTAGGTACAGCTAAAAAGGTACAAATTACCAAAGAAAATACTACTATCATTGATGGCGCTGGTGCCGAAGATCAAATCAAAAATCGCGTTGCACAAATTCGTGCGCAAGCCGAAGATGCTACTTCTGATTACGATAAAGAAAAGTTGCAAGAGCGTTTGGCTAAATTAGCCGGTGGTGTTGCTGTGATCAAAGTGGGTGCGGCAACTGAAATCGAAATGAAAGAAAAGAAAGCTCGCGTTGAAGATGCTTTACATTCAACACGCGCAGCAGTTGAAGAAGGTGTAGTGGCTGGTGGTGGTACTGCATTAGTTCGTGCACTTTCTGCATTAGTTGGTTTGGAAGGAATTAATCATGACCAAACTGTTGGCGTAAATATCTTACGTCGCGCAATGGAAGAACCTTTACGCCAAATTGTTGCTAATGCGGGCGATGAGCCTTCAGTAGTTTTCAATGAAGTGTTAAAAGGCAGTGGTAGTTTTGGTTATAACGCAGCAACCGGTAAATACGGTGACATGATCGAAATGGGTATTCTTGATCCAGCTAAAGTAACTCGTACTGCATTGCAAAATGCAGCATCTGTTGCCGGTTTGATGTTGACTACAGAAGTTATGATTGCCGATGCACCAAGCGATGATAAAGGTCATGGCGGCATGCCTGATATGGGCGGCATGGGCGGTATGGGTGGAATGGGCGGCATGATGTAATCATGCTGTCTTAAAGCCTTATTGCTTTAAGTCCGCTTTACAAAAAACCGGTCGTTTTGGAACGATCGGTTTTTTTGTGCCTGAAGAATTTATAAAGTTTCTTTTAAGGTCAAATAAACTGAAAGCAAGCAATACTATTTTCAATAGTAGCAAGGAAAGGGGAATAGATCATAGTAACTTCCACCTCCAGAGGCATCTGATTAGTTTTCTGAACCATTTTTAATCGAATTTAAAAAATCTATGATGAATGATCTGCCGATTTTATATAGTTTTAGGCGTTGTCCTTATGCAATAAGAGCCAGAATGGCGCTTATTTATGCAGACATTTGCGTAGAAATTCAAGAGGTGCAATTAAATAACAAGCCAGAACATCTATTGCTTATATCGCCTAAGGCTACTGTACCAGTACTGCAGTTAACCAACGGGAAGGTAATTGCGGAAAGTTTGGATATTATGCGTTGGGCATTAGGAAACCATGATCCTGAGAAATGGCTCCGCTTTGGTAATGACGCTGAAGCACTTATTAAGCGTAACGATGGGGACTTTAAATATTATTTAGATCGCTATAAATATGCTGATCGTTATCCGGATTTCTCTCAAGATTATTATCGGCAACAGGCTGAGGTTTTTTTAGCAGAACTGGAAGCAAGATTAGTCAACTCTAAGTATTTGTGTGGTCATTCACTTTCTATAGCCGATGTGGCTATTTTTCCATTTATTCGGCAGTATGCTGGCGTGGATAGGGATAGGTTCGAGCGTTCTGTTTTTCAAGCGCTAACTAAATGGTTAGATACTTTATTATCATTAGAGTTATTTAGGGTAGCTATGAAGAGTTAATGGCCGGCTATTTTGAATCGGTAAGTTATATAATTTTATTAAATTTCTTCCTACTAAGATTTAGCTTTTTATCTTTCAAGTTCAATAAAGTCCCAGACCTTATGAGCAAATGTTAAATTAGCGTTTTCGGGTATAGGGGGGCCATTTGGATAGTTAAGATCATAAACACGTGTCACATCAGAGGCGAGCTCTGACATGTTAAGTTTTGTGTAAGCTTCTTTTAGAACGAGTAAGGCATAAGGAACTGCAGCGGTGCGTTGATATTTATCAATTACAGTAGAGGCCCTGTTAATAGCGGCAACATAAGCTTTGCGCCTTACGTAATAGCGTGCAATGTGTATTTCATACATCGCTAGATTGTTGCGTATTGCAATCATACGTGCACGTGAGTCAGGGACGTATATGCTGAACGGGAATCGCTGTATCAATGCTTCGAAATTTTTCAAAGCTTCCCGAGC
>CAJAHC010000166.1 GCA_903939355.1 uncultured Methylococcaceae bacterium
GAGATTCAAGCGCGCTATCATCACATTCCCAGCGCCGCTATTGAACAACTGGCTGAATTGCTCACTATCTCTCGCACCCACATTATCGGTGTCATTGAGTTTTATAGCTTTTTTCACCTGACTCCGCGCGGACACTATGAGATATTAATCAGTGATTCGATTACAGATCATATGCTCGGCAAAATACCTTTACTGGACTATTTGTCTACCAAACTGGAAGTCGCCGTTGGTGAGGTCCGTAATGATGGTCTAGTCAGCCTCGATAATACCTCCTGTACCGGCATGTGTGATCAAGGACCAGCCGGCTTGATAAATGGCTATGCCTTAACCCATCTAAGCTATGCCAGAATTGACCAACTCAGTGATTTAATTAATCAACAAATCCCTCTAGATAAATGGCCGACCGAGCTTTTTTTGGTTGAAGACAATATCCAAAAAACAGATTTATTACTTAACAACCCTATCCAAATCGGCGCCGCTCTTATTGCAATGTTTAATCGTGGCACACAAGAGACATTGGCGGAAATTAATCTTTCCGAATTGCGCGGGCGTGGCGGTGCCGGTTATAAAACTGCTTGGAAATGGCACTTGTGTTATGAAGGCCCTGAAGATGACGCTTTTTGTGATGTCGCGACACAAAGACAACAACCCCGTTATGTCGTTTGTAATGCTGATGAAGGAGAACCCGGTACTTTTAAAGACAGAGTATTATTAAATGCCTATGCCCATCAAGTGCTTGAAGGCATGACTTTATGTGCTGCCATTATAGGTGCGGAGCAAGGATTTTTATATTTACGCGGTGAATATTTATTTCTTTACGAGAAACTACAAAATATCTTAAAAGAACGTCGAGAGGCTGGTTTATTAGGTCAAAATATTCTCAACAAAGGTCTAAATTTTGACATTGAAATATGCCTGGGTGCCGGCGCCTATATCTGCGGCGAGGAATCTGCATTAATAGAATCACTGGAAGGAAACATGGGTATTCCACGCAATCGTCCACCTTATCCAGTTACTCAAGGTTATTTAGGTAAGCCCACTGTTGTTAATAATGTTGAAACTTTTCTGGCTGCAGCCAGTATTTCTGTTCATGGTGGCGAATGGTTTGCGGCGATTGGCACAGAAAAATCAAAAGGAACCAAACTATTAAGTATTTGCGGCGATTGTGATCGTCCCGGCATCTATGAATACCCTTTTGGGACGACTGTGCAAACTATTTTAAACGATTGTGGTGCAAGTGATGTGCTGGGCATACAAATTGGTGGGCCATCAGGGATTTTTATTTCAAACCATGAATTTGAAAGACAACTAGGATTTGAAGATCTGGCTACTGGCGGCTCATTTATTATCTTCAATAAGCATCGAAATATACTCGACATTGTTAATAATTTTACCCATTTTTTTGCTCATGAAAGCTGTGGTTTCTGCACCCCTTGCCGAGTTGGCACTTCATTACTAAAGAACCAGTTAACTAAAATCATAGAGGGGCATGGTTCTGCAGGCGATGTAGTCGCCCTTCAAGAGCTTTGTCAGATTATAAAAAAACAAAGTCACTGTGGTCTCGGACAAACTGCAGCTAATCCCGTGTTAACCACCTTATCCCGCTATCCTGAACTTTACCATCAACTATTAAAAAAAATCAGTTATGAACCCGGATTTGATTTAGACGGCGCCTTGGACACAGCTCGAAGACTCGCACAACGTAACGACCCAAACGCCCATTTAGCTCAAGTCGAGGAAACCTCATGAGTCAATCAATCACAATTGATGGTCAAAGAATCTCTTTTAAAGAGGGGCAAACCATTATGGAAGCGGCTACCGCCGCTGGCCTCTATATTCCGCATTTATGCCATCATCCGGAATATACTCCACATGGCAGTTGCAAGCTATGCACCATAAAGGTCAATGGACGTGTTTGTTCTGCTTGTACTTTTCCGGCAATGGAAGATCAAGAAGTACTTAGTAACACGACAGAATTGATTAACGATAGGCAGAAAATAACGCAAATGCTATTTGTGGAAGGTAATCATTTTTGCCCCTCCTGTGAGAAATCGGGTAACTGCCAATTACAGGCCGTCGCTTACCATTTGAATATGCTGGACAATCATTTCCCACTTTTTTATCCCACACGAGAAGTCGATGCTTCTCATGCAGATATCATGATTGATCATAATCGCTGCATTTTTTGTACCTTGTGCGTGAGAGCCAGTCAGCAAACCGATGGTAAGGATGTATTTGCTATGAGTGGCAGAGGTATTAATAAACATCTAATGGTTAATGCTCGAAGTGGTCTGTTGAAAGATACCGATATCGATATCTTAGATCAGGCCACCCAGATTTGTCCTACCGGGGCGATTCTTATAAAACATAGCGCTTATCATGTGCCCATTGGTCAACGTATCTACGATCATGCTCAAATTGATCAAGTCAGCCTAGCTTCGGAAAGGCATAAAGATGAAAAATAAAATTCGAATTGCCACCACTTCTCTTGCCGGTTGCTTTGGTTGTCATATGTCATTTCTTGATATTGACGAACGCATTTTGCAATTAGCAGAACTGGTTGAATTTGATCGCTCACCACTTACAGATATTGAACACTGCACAAATTGTGATATTGGTTTAATTGAAGGCGGTGTTTGTAATTCTGAAAATGTACATGTATTACGCGAGTTTAGAAAGAACTGTAGAATTTTGGTTGCTGTTGGTGCTTGTGCCATTAATGGCGGCTTACCTGCAATGCGTAACTTCATCCCTCTGGAAGAGTGCCTCAATGAATCTTACATAAGTGGCATAGGGATTGAAAATGCACAAATAAGCTTTTTGTGTATGACAATTTCTCATTTTGTTCTTGGAAAACAAAATGATCTAGAGACAAGTTTCTCAATAGTGCTTTGTCCATACACCTAGTACTTTTGGTGATTGCAGACAAACACATAATTTCCAATGTTCTTTGATCTAATTTCATCTTGTGTATGGCAATCTCATAGTTAAACAATTACGCAATAAGGAATTCCATCCTGAACTGCTACTAACAGAAGAAGCTCCTCCAGAAACCATAAGGACAAAAGGTTTTCCAGAGTTTACCCTGGATTTCGCTAGCCTGTCCAAGTTTTGTGGAAATTGAGGATGAGTGTGTTTATATTGTTCAATGCCATCAATTGCAATGAAATCAAGATTTTTGAAATTGGAACAGTTTTTAATAAAACTAGTGAAGAGATGCATGTGGCGTATGGAGATAAAAAAGGAATAAAAGAAATGAAGTTTGATGAATTTATTAAATCAGCCTCGCCTGATCTTTCTGCAAAAAATTTAGGCGCCTTCGCCCTCGGAGACATAGGACAGGGGACCCACGACGCTGAAAATTCTTTGCAGAAAAATCAGGTGTTTAAAATGTGGTCCTTGTTTCCATTTATTGCACGCGATATCGC
>CAJAHC010000167.1 GCA_903939355.1 uncultured Methylococcaceae bacterium
CATGAAGCGTTAGCTAAAGCACATCAAAAAGCGGCGGCAACCCATGAAAAATTTGCCACACTTTAACATTTAAATTAGCTTCAAAAAACTACTTAGATCTTAGTAAGTTGATACGACTGAAAGTAAAGGCTTACCCTAGCTTTAATGAAAATTTATCGGCTTTAAAACGGTTACGACTAGCTTTAATATTAATAACAATGATTGCAATGGCAAATAGACCAGTTGACAGTGTATATTCACCAGAAATGAATAGTACAATAGCCAATATAATCAATGCCGCTACGCTAATGTCTTTGTGTAAATTTTTCATTTACTGTCCTCATAGAGTTAAACACGATCCAACTATAACGGACTTGGTTTCTGTTGACAATGCCCCATTTTTTAGATAAATTGTTTCTTATTAGTTGATAATTAAGTCATTATATTGTCATATAAATGAGCTGTCTTATCTAAGATAAATAACAGTTAAAAACAATCTGGTATGAATAGGCATCGTGTGCGGTCAACTATTATTAATTTGAGTTAAATTGATCTTTTTTGTAAAAATTTAAGATCAATATTTTGTTACTTTTCTTCAAATATACCACGCATATTGTGAGTGTCGATTTTCAAAAAACATCTTGATACACTCTTAAAATATTCAAATTAACTAAATAAACTTACGAATAAGATACTGTTGCAGCAAAGCAACGGTTGGAATGATGCAATGATTTTACTCAAAAACCAACAAAAATTGGTCTTGAATTGATTAGAATACTCATAGGTTATTTACTTCCATCTTAAATGACTAACCAGCAACTATTTATGAAAATTATTACGGCTACAATCTTGTTTGGATCTCTCTTAGCAATTGCAGGAGCAGCTATTATGCAGCTCATAACCTATTTGCTAAGCCAAAATTTCATGCCTTCTCAAATCTTTAGTCAAAATAACTTGCTACTTCCTTTGAAACCCTTTTTTTCTAAAGATAAGTATTGATCTTGATTGTTCCAAAAAAGAATTTTCTGTACCAATTACCAAGGTTATATCTATTTCTTAGTCTAGTTTAAGCCCAAGGAATAATAAAGTTAGGTATCAAATGAGAAGTCATACTCTCTTAGTAAAAACCATAACACTATTTGTAAACTTTGGGATTCCTATCTAGGCTCTTTAACTTAATTTTTACTGATTAAGATTAAAGTATCCGCTTATACCTCAGCAAACAAAACTGTCGTTTCTATCTTACTGAATAATAATCAATATTCGCAATAAACCTGGCTATGCTTGTACTGCAACATTGTAGTTAATGGTTTCAGTACTATCTATAAAAGAATAACTTGATACATGTAATAGCCTTGTCATATTGGATATTTATAACGTAGGTTTATTCGCATTTAAAAATGGCAGTATGGATATGTTCAAAAATTATTACGATTAACTATTTATAGCTAGTAGCATCACTAAAAACAAAATTCGCTAAATCTCATAAAGTTCAGTTGTTAATCAACGGTTATGACTGGAGTTTTTAAATCATCAATTTTTAACAGTAAGGAAGATATATGAAACTAGATACTGGAAGATGGACTCTGATTCTTTTCTTGAGTTTTTTGATGTTAGGTTGCTCAAGTATACGAGCAAGAACAGAACCTTCTTATAGTAAAATAACAGTCTATCCAGGTGTTCGTTTGGATGTAAAAGAGACTGAGAAGTTATTTAGCAGTGAGAGTTCTGACCCTGATTGGCTAAAGGCTATAGCTACTGTTATCTATGGTGTTGATCTACCGTTCTCGTCTGTATTTGATACACTTATAGCGCCTTATGATCTTTATCAAACTAAGGCTTCAAAATGATAGAGTAGGTTATCAAAAAAGTGTCCAATACATGTCATTCTTTTTATGTAGAATTAGTTGATATTGGGCACTTAAATCACTCAATTAAACTATTGCTGTAATCTGGGTATCAATGCCTGGAAAGCACTATAATCGGTTAACTCTTAACTCTTAATTCTTAATTGTATCGATATGATATGCCTCTATCATGGCATTACTGGTGCCAGGCATTATAGAAGCCAAGTATAAATTATCGTTGTAAATTAACGGAAATGAATCCTGCCGTCCTGTTCCTTTTAATTCCTGTTTCACTATGAGTTGACCATCTTTTATACGAACTCCATAAATCATACCTTTTTGTCCAATGTCTACCACTAAAATAGTTGCATCTCCATTTTTGCCCATATTCGTAATGACAGGTAGTGATGTATGATTCCTGAATGTTTGGACAGCTTCGATGCTTGATGGGTCAGGAAACTGCCAGAATCGTTGAAATTTTGGCAGGCCATTTTCCAACACAATTTTTAATGCCACTAATCCGGCTGGATGCATTTTATCGGGGACAAATGTTGGAAGAACCACTATAGGATTTCCATCAACAAAAGTTAATACAACTTGAGTGGCAATCATGCCCATCCAACCTTTTATACACTGATCATCTTTGGTGCCACAAACGTCAACTATTTGAAGACGATCATATTGAGTCCCTAAATGGTTTGCATCAATTAAATAGATACTGCCATCTTTACTTGGCTGTACCAGTAAAGATAATCCATTGTTCATATCTATTTTAACTGGTGCACTAGCACCTAAATCATAATCCATCCAAGCAAGGCACTCCCAGTACGATTTATTATCACACTCTCCATTAGCTGGTCTTAATGGAGCATCATTCAACATTAATCTTGGGATAAACAAATTTTTACAAGATGCCATACAACTACTATCTGGATTAGTTGGGTTAAAATTCTTACAGAGGTTAGCATCGCATTCTGGATCGAATTTTAGGCCAGGTTTTAACCGCATAAGGGTATTGGCATAATCATGTCTATCAAGATCAATTTGTCCATTTCCTGTAGGAACAAATAATTCAACTTCATTTTCGTGTGAATATACCTGAGGACCTGGAGGTGACCAAATACCACCTCCACAAATCATTTCCTGACTGCCATACAGATCTTTTTTCACTGGGCAATCAGCCTCTGGTGTTGTTACCAATACATTGCTTATGGAAGACAATGACCTTGTTAGTCCATTTTTTTGTTTGGAAACCTGCCAAGCCCCCATATCAATTTCAAATAACCAACCATGAAAGGGCTGTTCATCCCCGGAATTACCAAAAGCAGCATACAGATAACCTAATTTGGATCCAGGCTTTTGTCCATGTTTAAGTGCTGAATGTGAAAAAGCAGTTGATGGGTTAAACCTCACTTTACCTTTACCATCTCGTGTTAATTTTTCAGCAGATAAAATTAACACGGGAAAGGCTTCATCCAATTGTTTCTTGACGAGGTCAATCACTGCTAAACGGTGACTGGTTCTTACCCCTTTCTTAAGGCACTGATAGAGAATAATCAACTTCTCGTTGATTATGATAGGCGTTGATATAAGCTGTGCTTCTTGATTCTCAGGTACGGGTGCTTGTATTTTCCAGGCTATAGCACCTGTTTCACTATCCAGAGCTGCAATTTGTCCATTTGACGCAGGAACAATAACTAAAGGGTTACCTTGTGATAAATCTATGAGAGGA
>CAJAHC010000168.1 GCA_903939355.1 uncultured Methylococcaceae bacterium
AGCGAAAAGGAATTTTTTTTGGTAAACGCCTAATTGATAGGCTCGAACAAAAATCTTTCGCTATCCCGTAATGTTATGAAAAACGTTTGTTAGTTAAGATATTCAATATGTAGAGAAGATTCCTTATTATGAAAGTCGTCCAATTATCACCTCAACAAATTGTGTAAACAATGCATGCATAATTCACACCTTGACCTTACTCCTCTAAGCCCAGTTAGATCCTGTAAAGTTAACTTAATCTTATACCCAATTTACATATGTAAGCGTTACTCAGAGAGATTAATTTACATTTCAAGCTTTAGATAAGCAAGTGCGACTACTTCAGCTTTTAATGCGCATGATTCATGGGGTCTCATAAAGTATACAATCTGAGACTATTTTCACCCAACCATAGAATGCGGTCTTGACATGTCTTATTTTATGTCTTATTATTAAGTCTCAATAAGTCTTAAGACTTATAAGACAAAATAAGAGAATGAGAGAGATGGCTAAAATTGGATATGCACGAGTTAGTTCAACCGGACAATCATTAGAAATTCAGATAGCTAAACTTGAAGCTTATGGTTGTACTGAGCCCGATGGTCAGATTTACCAAGAAAAGAAATCTGGAACTAGCACCAATGGCAGGACGGAATGGAAGTCCTGTAATAAGCATTTAAGACGCGGTGATATTTTAGTCATCACCAAACTTGATAGATTGGCGCGTTCCACATTAGACCTCACGCAGATAGCAGAAGATTTAAAGAATAGAGGTATTGAGCTTGTCGTTATAGATCAAAACATCGACACCAGTACGCCCACTGGCAAGCTTTTATTTAACATGCTTGCATCAATAGCCGAGTTTGAAAATGACATCCGTAGAGAGCGTCAATCAGACGGAATCGCAAAAGCAAAAGATCATGGCGTTAAGTTTGGCGCTAAAGCTAAACTATCCGATCAACAACTATCTGAAATGAAGTTAAAACGCGCCAGTGGTGTCTTAGTCAAAGATATTATGTCTGAGTACGGCTTAAGCAAAGCTTCAGTGTATCGCCTTCTTACGGAGTAATTCCGTTCAGCGCAAGTACATAACAACCCCCTAGCTAGCTATTTTTATACATTTAAATTAATAACTTATATTTAGTGACGTCCCTTTTTATGGTACTATATACCCTGAAATTAACTAAGTAGGGTGTAATCAATGACAACAAGAACAGGGACAGGAAGAAAAGCAATTCGGGACAATCCATTAACCCCTGCTCAAAAAAAGCAGAGGCAAAGAATGAAAATGGCTATTCGCATCGAAGAAGCAAAAGACAGCGGATATACACCAATGCTTATCTTAGTTAACAATAAGCAGTTAATGGCGTGTGCGGAATGGGAAAAGCAATTTGGAAACAACCTTACTGATGGGAAATTAGCAGAACTGATATTCCAAGCATTAAACAATTTTCTAAAAAGCAATCACATGACCGACTTACCTGAGTACAGCGGTGAATTGTCGATTATAGATATAAATGCAAAGATAAAATTTCAAGAATGGGAGGATGCACAGTGAAAATATCACCTAGACGCGCTATCGCCAATCACTGTAAAGATTGCATATATGACCCTCACTGCTCAGGCAACTGGAAACAACAAGTTGAGGCTTGCACCATTACCCAATGCGGTTTATACGAACACCGCCCATTAAGCCTAAAAACAACACGTTTACAGAGAGAAAACCTTTTAGCAGAACTACCACTCCATGAAAGAGAGATTTTTCTAAAAAAGGCTTCACAGCGCGCTTTAAACTTGGTTAATTTACACAATAGGCTTACCCATGCGGATTAAACCAGATATCGACCAAGCCGTGATATTAAGGGAAGCTGGCTATACACTGGCAAGCATCACACAAAAAACGGGACTATCAGGTTCAACACTGTATAGAGCATTTACTAAATTAGACGTTACTAGAGGCACAACAACCAAGAACACGCTAGATAGTGCCAAACAAGCATTATTGGAGCAAAGTGGGCTTGTAGGCGACCTTAAGCAACTGATAGCATCACAGATCAATGATGATCTTTCATTGTCCACACAAATTAGAGCTGGCATAACCATTGCTATCAATGACTTGATTAACGATGTCACAACCCCAGCGTCATTAAAGGCAAGATCTTATTCAGCAATGGCAACAACGCTTAAGCTAACGTCGGACATTATGAGACGCGCCCTACAGATTGATGATGCGACATTATCAGTAACAGAGATCCCAACCTTAAAAATAATCAAGATGACTGATAAGGACATTGAGGACGTGCGAAATCGTTTCAATGACGATCAGGATGATGATTCAATCTATGATGATGACTTGATTCTGACAACAGACTGACAACAGACTGACAACAGACTGACAATATAAAAAAGTTGCCACTGACTAAAGACGAAGTCCTAGATAGAACAGCCTATAGGCACTATGAACGCCACAACATTGGCGGGTAATTTTGAAATCCAAAACTAGCTTGTAAAAACGAATACATAAAAAAACCGATCTTAATGGGCGCCAACCCAGACCGGCTTCAACAAACAACATGGACATTATATCATGGTTAATCAGGTAGAATCCGCAAGCGTTGAAATATCAAATTCAGACCAAAAACGGAACAAGGCTAGTAAATTAAAGCAAAAAAATCGCTTAAAGATAAAACGCTACGCAGTAGAAACAGCAAGGGATGAGCTATTCGATATCAAGCGCAATATAAGACACTCAGAAAACCTATATGTAAGTATAGCTAATACCCTTAATGACACGCCTAACAACGGGCTAGAGATAGAAGAACTAATTCATCACTTATTCAAACACAAATACCCTATAGAGTTTTCAAGATTACCTTACCAGCTTAAGTTAATGCTTTGTCAGTATGTCATTAACAGTCAGCCAGCAGAAACGAACCCGCTACCTACCCCATTCGTTTACCGATACAGCTTAGATCAACAAGTTCCAGATAATATAAATCAAAAGCAACTCGACAAGAAAATTCAGCGAAAGTTATCGTCGGCATTAGGTAGAAATGTCTATTTCTGGACCGCTCCAGAATATGACAACAGAAAAACTAGAATCTTTACCCACCTCAACGGTGAGATTCTTTTATACCCTAATGAATATCAAACTTTCATTAATGCAATGCTTGCGGTTCACGGAAAAAATCGCGCTTTAGACAAAAATGGAAAAGAGATACCGAACGATAAGGTCACTGTTACACCGACATCATCAAGGCAAGCACAGGCGGCTAAAAGGTCATTATTTTACGCTGTCTATAACTGGGCAAGTTATTCAACTAAGACACCTAAATATCAGAAAGCAGATAATTGGCTATACAAAATTAAAAATATTGACAATGGATGTTACATATCGGCAAGGTTAAAAAGTTCGGCAGCGGTTGCCTACAACAGTCATATTAAATAATAATTTGTGGCTCTAAATAAATACCACTTATCTGTTAAATCAATCCGTTACGAAAATAAGTCACCGCTTAATTACTACAAATTACCTTGCTAATGAAGCAATCAAAGGTAAAGCTATGCCTTCAATCAATCAACAGCGGGCATAGTAATCAAATGAAAACACAACAAATCACACTTAGTTATTTATCTGACATACTCGAACAATCAACTATTGTTGAAACAATAAGCACAGGCGGCTTACTCAGTCACACGATCAATCATCCAGCTTTAGGGAATTGCCAAACGGTTCAAGGTAATGGCGACGATACTTTATTAATTACCCACTTATAGCCTTCAAATTGAAGCGTTAGCCATTGGAAAAGCAACCTTATAATCTAGCGCTTCAATAATTACTTTCAGCTTCTCTAGGTTGTCAGAAGCACTTTCAAGTATATCCATATCAACATAGCCAGCGGTTATACTTAAGTCCTTGCCGTCCTCATCATTCAAGTCGTCGGCGTGTCCAACAATAGGTTGAATTTTTGATAATGCTTGTTTTCGGCTATCACCGAATAACATCAATCCCCTAACTGTATGGCTCATAAAAGTACCTCGCAAGCAGTGCATTCCTAGAACGTTTCTGCCTATTGTGACATTGTCATATAGACCAGTATTTTTAAGATATTTTCTAAAAAATTCTTCAGCGTAATAACTAGCCTTGCCCGCTTTTGGCTTAAATCCATTAAAGATACGATCATGCTTTAACGCTTTAACCTTATCAAGGTAGTCTAAAAAACCGCACTCAATCAACTTCGAGTGTATCGGCACTTTGTGCTTGCTATGATTGTTTTTGTGGGACTTTTCAATACCCACACCCGCACTCTCATCGGTTAAATTGAAATACCAGATACCACTTTTTTCATCCTGTAAAACGTCGGCTTGTGGGTTCAACTGACAAATTTCATTAACCCTAGCACCTGTAAATAGCCCTATCATCGGTAACCAAAACTTATGACTATCTTTAAAGTTTTTAGATTGCCCATCCATAAGCGGGCAATTCATTAGCTTTGTAACTTCATCAAGCCTTAGTGACCTTTGCTTGTGATCTCCACTTTCCCGTAACCCTCCAAAATCCTTATAATTTATGTGCTCTACATCCAGTAATGGCGCGTAATCCTCATAATGAAGCTTTAAATACTTAAAAAATTGCCTAGCAGAACCAACATAGGTATTTTTAAATGTGTCCGGACTCATTAGTACATTATTGTTATCCTTAGCATCGATAATGCGCTGATGAATATTAAGCTTGTTATAAGCATCGGAGTTACCGCCACGACCTCCAGCAACCTTAACCAGCAACTTAAAAAAACCATTAACTTCTTTTTGAGTTATCAGATTAATTTTTTTGTCGCCCAAATAGCCATTAATGAATAAGTTGCTAAATGTGCCCTTCTTTCCCTGATTAAAAGGATTTTTTTCTATAAACTTTCCATAAGCGACCGATAGCATCGGAGCTTTGTTATCTTCTGGCTTTTCAGCAATCGGAGCTTGTTGGGTAGTTGATGCACCAGTAATAGTTATTGATGTCAGTTTGTCGTAAGCATCGGCTTTAGCTTTGATTCGTACTGTTTCCAACTCTTCTTCGTGACGTTCTTTAAGGGTATCAATTGCGATAGAATGTTTTTTCTTTAACATCAGGGTTTGAAGACTATCGCCAGATTTTTTCTTTTTTCCTGCAACCTCGCTTGCTTCAATCGCGCCCACAACTTCACGAAGTAAATCTTCATCATGCTCTTCATAATCAATCATAAGGCTATCAATGTGAATAAAAAGTTGTTTTGCTTCACCAGCAAGCCTATAAGCGGCTGGAATAGCAACTTGACGGCTTTGTGTGCGTAGGGATTTTGTAAATTCAGAAACATGCAGAATTGAACGGAAACGATCAGGAACAGACAGACGAAAGTATAACGTGTTACCACGTCGATATAAATGAGAAGTTTTGGACATTTAGCGGCTCGATTTGTATCATAGTTTTGTAGCAAACTATGAAAGAGCCTAAATAACGCTGATATTTATTTTCCTTGCTTTGAGTTATTTATATAAAACAATGACAAGGAAAATCAATAATTTGTATGGCGGAGAAGCAGGGATTCGAACCCTGGGAGGGGATCAACCCTCAACGGTTTTCAAGACCGCCGCTTTCGGCCGCTCAGCCACCTCTCCAATAGCCGCATATAATAACCTAACTGTTTTAAAAATCAATTACTTTATTAATTTTTCAGATTTATACTGGTTGATATTAGGCTTAGCTCATCCGAAATTAAAAACTACTTTTCTTCTATTCTTGTATTTTGGCCGCAAAGGTATGCACCCAAACTAAACTATCAGGGTTCCAAGTCATACCGGCATGCATTCTTAAAATAATATCTTTATACATTTCTAGATTGGGATAGCCTTCTGCCTTGGCATGCTCATCAGTCATATCACCTATACGTTGACGTGACAAATCGGTAATAACAAAAATCTCTCCCTCTAAGTCAAAGGTCTCACCAGGAAAACCATAGACGCCATCACGACGTTGCTGAGTCTTAACACCTGCTTTTGTCGCAGCTACAAGTTTTGGGTGGGTTACCAATCGGTCAATTGAACAAGTTCTATCTGGGTAAGTTTCCAAAGCGACTTCCATCTAAATTAAAAGAAAACATTCTACACCATTCAGAGGTGTGAGGATCAAGCTTAATTAGCCGTCTTTATCGGCTGTCAACGACTTATCTGATAAGCCTGAAAGCCATTTTTGTATCTTGTCTACTGCTTGCTGTGTTAATTCTGTAAAACCGGTTACCGCGCCTGCAGCATCAGCGGTTATGGTGTCATGCTCTAATGAAAATTCTTGAAAGCCAAGCTTTCTTTTTTTGTTTTCAGAATAAGCTTGCACTGAAAAGCGTAGCACTACTTTAGCACTATGGGGTGCCAGAAATTGTTGCTCAAAAGTATGCATAGAGAGTTTTATAGAAAAATTCTGAAATTTACCGCTGGCAAGTAATTGTTGCTCAAATAATTCCGGTGGCGAAGCAATCCATAGATCCAAGGCATAAAAACCAATGCGTGTTTTAGGGGCATAAAGCAGGCGATAACGAATCCGATTATCCCAAAGCCAGGTCGGTGCATCTACAGTAATTGCTGGAGCAATATTTTGTTTGCCTTGGTAGGTAGATATCGGTGTCAGCAAGCCAAAATCATGCAACACTGGTTGCTTTAGAGGAACACTACAAGCCGTAGTAAGCAAAATCATAAATAAGCCTGCTACTGCCTTGACTATATATTTCATTTTGATTCCTCCCTATAACCTGACTCACCCGGCCCTGAACCAATATGATCGGAACCCAATAATAAGGCTTGAGGATTATTATCCAACATTGTCGCAGCTCTTTTTATCTGTTGCGCAGTAGATTGCAACTCAACGAGCACTTTGTTAACTCTAGGCAATGTTGTTTGTAGCAATATATCTATAGTCGCCTCCCCCGTATTAACAAGATCAACTGTCTTTATACTCAGATTTTGCGCCTCATGACTTAAGCCCTGTAATTCTTGAGTTAATATGTTTATCTTGGCCAATGTTTTTTGGCTATCTCTCGTTAAGGCCGGCACCCCTGCCAGAGCCTTATCAAGGCTATTTTGCAACTGTGAAAAATTGCTGGTTAGCTTGTTCAGGTTAGCAAGAATATCACCAATATTTTTTGAATTCTCATTGTTTAAAAGGCCTCCAAACCGCACCATTAAATAATCCGCCTTTTCTAATAGCTCTTCTCCTGAAGCCATTAATTTATCAGTCATTGATGGTACCAATGGAATTCGCGATAATCGATCATCCCCCGGCTTTAATGCAGTGGGCATGGTACCCGAGTCTTCTAATTGAATCTGTGTTAAGCCAGTCACACCTTTTAATCGCAATGTTGCAAAAACACCTTTAGTAAAAAGAATTTCTTTATCCACCTCAATAGGCACCAGAATAATACCTGAATCAATTGGATCAAACTTAATAGTGATCACTTTTCCTACAGCAATGCCTCTATAAAAAACGGTTGACTCAGGATTAAGCCCGGAAACAGACTTACGTGTTGAAACCACATAAATATTCCTTTGCCTTTCAAAATGCCCTATCCAATAAACTATCGCCGTTATACCCAGTACGAACACTATCAAAAAAAGACCGGTTATCAATGCGTGCTTGTCTCTACCCATGTGCAACCCCTATAGATTGGAATACCCGCTGCGCACGCCTGTTATAAAAAAACTGTTCAATAAACGGATTTTTACAACTTAACACTGCTGATAAAGACCCGTAAGCTACCAATTGGTTATCAGCAAGTACAGCAACCTTGGTACATAAGTCTCTTAAAATATCCAAATCATGAGTGACCATAACCACCGTAAAATTAAGTGCTTTATGAAGTTCTGATAACAAACTAACAAAATCTTCACTAGAAATCGGATCCAAACCTGATGTTGGCTCATCCAATAACAAAAGACCAGGCTCTAAAACCATCGTTCTGGCCAAAGCTACTCGCTTAATCATACCACCGGACAAGTCAGCGGGCTTTAACCAGGCATCTCTGTCAGACAAGCCAACCATTGCGAGTTTCATAAACACAATTCGCCTTATTAAGGGCTCATCTTTAAAACCCAACTCACGCAGTGGAAAGGCAATATTATCAAACACATTCAATACACTAAATAAGGCGCCCTTCTGAAATAATACTCCACAATTGTTGCGTAGGCGTTGGCGATGATCGGCCGTTACATTTTTTAAGGATTGTCCCATAACAAAAACATGTCCCTGGCTAGGTGCTTGCAAGCCAATAATTTCTCGTAATAAAGTGGTTTTCCCACAACCGGAAGCACCAACCAAGCCCAATATTTCACCATACCCCAAGCTCAGACTAATATCCTCATGCACAACTTTGTCACCAAAACGGGTATAGACATGTTCCAATCGTATCGCATCAGATTGATTCATGGCATCCCTATTCCCATAAATAAAATAGCAAAAACTGCATCTATCATAATTACCACTGTAATTGACGCTACGACAGAATTAGTTGTCTCTACACCCAGACTTTCTGTGTTGGGCTTGATTCTAAAGCCAAAATGGCAAGCTATCAGGGCAATCATAACGCCAAAGACAACACCTTTGCCCAAACCAATAAAAACATTAATTAAGGGCACGACATTAGGCAGCTTGAGAAAAAACTGCTGATAGCTGATATCCAGTGTGTTTTGCGCTGAGAACATTCCACCTAATAAAGCCGAGGCGCTCGTCCATGCACTTAACAACGGCATCACTATCATTAAAGCTAATACTTTAGGCAAAATTAATCGTAAAGAATGTGAAATCCCCATTGCAGATAAAGCGTCCAATTCTTCAGTCACCCGCATAATACCTAGCTGAGCCGTCATAGCTGATCCAGAGCGACCTGCCACAAGAATAGCTGCCAATAAAGGTCCTAACTCACGAATAATACTCAAGCCAAGAATATCAATGATATAAATTTCAGCGCCAAAGGTTTTTAATTGTAAAGCCGACAAATAACTGAGCACTACGCCAATCAAAAAACCTACCAATGCGGTAATACCAAGAGCTCTGACGCCTGCCTCATAAATAGTGATAGATATTTCTGCCTGGGGAATAGCTCGAGGATGGCGGACAAGATAATTAACATCTAGAGTTAGTTGACCTATCAAAATTACTATATCTAAAAATTGTAACCAAAAACCATGAATCATTTGCCAAATAGCATTAAAAAACAAACTAAAGCCTGACTCACACGGCTCAGTAATAGGCAATATCTGTGATTGCCAACGATCAAACAAACATTGATGCTCAGGCTTTATCTGCAATTGACCGGGTATTTTCTCTCCCCAAGCTTCCCAGATCATCAAAGCAGCTACACTATCAAGCGCATCAATGTCGCGCAAATCCCAGTAAATAGCACTATTAACCGCATTAAGGCTTATTTTACTTTGTAAATCCGGCGCTAAAACCAAGTTACGAAGATTCCAACTACCCGATAATTTTACCCAAGAGTCTCCCTCGTCAGAAGTAAAGACAGTTAAGGATGGTTGTGAATCAGTAGTTACGTCGCTCGCAATCATAATAATGACTTATTACCAGAATGGTTTTTAGCCCAGTTTATCTCATTATCAATTTGAATTGAGCAGAATATTATGGAGATTTTTTTTTGGTGGCTGATTGCGGCTTGCAATATAAAGTAATTTCTTGGTTAACAATAATATCGAACTGATAACATAAAAAGTGTCGGGCAACATAAGCTGCTACCCGACAATATGACCGGCTTAGACTGCTTTATGAATGGATTGAAGCTGAGATAATAAATTAAGTCCCTTAAGTGTAGCCAAACCAGCTACCCCATAGATCATACTAGCACCCACATAAGACGGATAATACTTGGCGACACGGACAAAATACTCTACCAAAGACAA
>CAJAHC010000169.1 GCA_903939355.1 uncultured Methylococcaceae bacterium
ACGAGGTGACGAGGACGGATCGGGGCAGCCGAAGGCATTGGCGGTCGCGTAGTTTTTTGCTGATTTTTCGAGCAGGAAGCCCGGAAAAATCTTTCGCAAAAATAGCGACTCCCCGCCGATGGGCTTTCTTGAGTCTGAAATAGATGAATGGATTGTTGCGAGGGTTGCAGCTTCAAGAGTGGAAGCGCAATGAAATACATTACGTTATATAACCAGCTGCAAGGTGCTTATCATTTAATCTGCAATAGTGTTAAGACCACTTATATCCTTGCTTGTTTGCTTAGTGCAACTCTAGTTTATACGTTAGCTATAGTTAGGAGCTGGATATGGTAACTCCTATGCAGGCTTCTCTTTTATGTGAGTGTATTGAAACGAGAATAGCAAATATTCAAACGGTTGCTGGAGTAAAGCCAGTTTTTATTTTGGAGTTGTACAATGAATCTAGAGAAGAGCAGTTTATAAAATATTTAAATTGCAACAGCACTACTAAGGGTCAGTATAAAGTTCCTCACAATTCAGATTTTGCTAAATTATACCGACTTACTTTAGGTGTTAATTCCACGAAACATTTTAGTGAAGCACACAAAATATTACATCATTTTGAACGGCAATGGTTTGTCCGCTGCCAACCATTGGCATCTTAGCATTGACGAAACTATTCAACGCATGGGCTATGAACATCAGGGAATGACTCGCATGCCTAGAGGCTTAGAAGATCAAGTACGACAAAAAATGCTGACGTGGTCTGAACATGTTTTAAGTTGGGTGGACGCACCAGCGCTCAATAAACATGTGATTCGTTATGAAGACATGTTGGCTAAGCCATTGGAAACCTTTACCCAAGCCAGTCATTTTTTAGAACTGCCAACCGATCCTGAGCGTATTGAAAAAGCCATACGATTTAGTGATTTCAAAGTACTCGCTGAACAAGAAGCCGATAAGGGTTTTAAAGAACGTCCTCCTCACACTGAACGTTTTTTCAGGCAGGGTAAAAGTGGTGATTGGCGCGATAAACTCAGTACTGAGCAAATTGATAAGATTATTCATGATCACCACGTTGTCATGCGCCGATTTGGGTACTTAGATGAGCATGACAAGCCTGTCTGATTAGCCATCAACAAACAATTTCTATAGGCTCTCGTAGGTGATGACTGAGCAATACTGAGGGCTTGTCTTTGGTTTAATCGAAATAAAGTTTTTTAGTGTTGCATAAGTTCGGATCGCACTTCGTTGTCTTAAACACTCCCCAATATGGAAACTGTTGCGTGAATTAGCGCAAGTACGATAGGAATATATAAAAAAATACGGTTTATGAAAGCAACTGACTTGATCACTGACGAAAACATGATTGAAGTTAATAACTGGTTACAAACGTTACCCAGTTAACAAAGCTTGGCTGGCAGAAAAGAGAATTGATTCTAATGTCTAATAAATCCGATCTTAATCAAATACGACTAGAGGTGTCTGTGATTAAAAAAGATGACAATAGGCACACAGAAAGATAAACTCTGCAATATGAAACCCTTTCGCTGGA
>CAJAHC010000170.1 GCA_903939355.1 uncultured Methylococcaceae bacterium
AGCGTTTTCAATTTCATAAAAAAACCTATTTGTGTTTTACTTGAAAATACATCAAACAATAATGCTGCCATCATTTGTGCAATTACTGTCGCAATAGCAGAACCAATCATTCCGTAGATAGGTATCAATACTAGATTCATTATCACATTAATAATTGCGCCAAATAAAGCCCTATAAAATGCATGATTCTGAAGATTTTGGCTTGTTAGCCAAGCACCACTAGCCACGCCTAAGGATACAAAGACACCCGCCCAAATATATATCATTAAGACTTGCGCCGCATCTTTGTATGTATCACCATAAAGTACAGTTACCAACCTTTCAGATAGAAATGTCATCGGCAATGCAATTGCTATCGATGACCATACCAAGAGCGTGTATAAACGTTGCAGCCTTGTGTAATATAGTTCCTCACTTATTTTTTTTGCGCTAACGATTGCAGGAAACAGTGATGCCGTAATTATGGATGGAATAAAATACCAAACCTCAGACAACCTAACTGCTGCAGAATAAAGCCCAACCTCCCTTTCGCCCAACATTTCCTTAATCATGATCTGGTCTATGCGCATATAAATCATAACTACTAAGCCACTAAAAATCAGCGGCCAACTATCTTTAAGCAGTTGCTTAGCAATTGTTTTATTAAAGTGCCCATAAAAACTACCCAGCTTTTGGAATCGATAAGCTATATATAATGACAGCGACAGTGTGATTTGATCGACTAAGGTAATTAATACAAAGTAAATTAACTCAGCGCCTGTAAAAATAAAATACAACTTAAGTAATGAGGAAATGAACAGTTGCGTCATTTTACAAATGGACACAAACTTGGAAAGCACATTTGACTGAAAATAAAAATCAACCACTTCAAATGATTGAAAGATAGCACCGCTGGCAATAATCAGTATATATAGATTGGTAAGGTGATCGCTGGAGGTTAGCTGCATAGATATAGCAACAATACCTAGCATGAGAATCGCGCCCATCAGCTTTAACCAAAAAGCTGTGCCTAAATAACGATCTCTTTGCTCGGGTTCTTTAACTAAATCACGAACGACGATACCATCCAAGCCTAATTTGGCGATACTACTAAATAAAGCCGCAAAAGCGATGGCGTAGCTAAACACCCCAAATTGTTCGGGCCCTAAATAACGCGCCACCCAAATACCCACCAATAAACCAGCAATCATTCGCAATAGCTGTTCTGCAAACATCCATGAGGTATTAGCAAAGTAACGACGAAAACCTGGGTGAGTTTTAGCGCTGTGGGTAAGATGCTTTAATCGAGCTATCAAAATATTGGGGTTTTAATTAAGTACAATTAATGAGAAATAACTAATCTTTACCAAATAAGTCACGTGTATAGACTTTATCGGCGACATCAATAATGTCATAGGTCATACGATTGGCAACTATAACATCAGCTTCTTTTTTAAATTTCATAAGATCATTAATAACTCTGGAGTGGTAAAACTCGGCTTCTTTAATGACAGGTTCGTAAACGATGACTTCTACACCTTTTGCTTTGATGCGTTTCATAATACCTTGAATACTAGAGGAGCGAAAGTTATCAGACCCCGCTTTCATAATAAGACGATGAATACCGACCACCTTGGGTTTACGTTTAAGTATGCTATTAGCAATAAAATCTTTGCGTGTAGCATTGGCCTCGACAATGGCGTTGATTAAGTTTTGTGGCACATCTTGATAATTAGCGAGTAATTGTTTGGTGTCTTTGGGTAGGCAATAACCACCATAACCGAACGAAGGGTTATTGTAATGATCCCCAATACGAGGATCTAAACTAACTCCTTGGATAATTTGTTTAGTATCTAAGCCATGCGTAGCGGCATAGGTATCTAACTCATTAAAATAAGCCACGCGCATGGCAAGATAGGTATTAGCAAATAACTTTATAGCTTCGGCTTCTGTTGAATCGGTCAATAACACATCAATTGCTTTTTTGACTGCGCCTTGTTGTAGCAAATCCGCAAAGACTTGGGCGCGCTCTGAGCGCTCTCCCACGACGATACGTGAAGGATATAAATTATCATAGAGCGCACGGCCTTCACGCAGAAATTCTGGTGAAAAGATGAGGTTGTCACAGTTAAACTGGGTACGTGCTTCAGAGGTATAGCCTACTGGTACCGTTGATTTAATAATCATCACGGCTTTTGGATTGATGGCCATAACATCTTTTATGACAGCTTCTATAGAGCAGGTATTGAAATAACTCGTCTCTGCATCGTAATCTGTAGGCGTTGCGATAATAACAAAGTCAGCACCTGTGTAGGCGTCTTGTTTATCTAGGGTCGCCCTAAAATTAAGGGCTTTATGACCTAAAAAATCTTCAATCTCTGCATCTTCAATAGGCGATTGTTTGCGATTTAATAAATCAACTTTCTCTGCAACAATATCAAGCGCAACCACTTCGTTATGTTGTGAAAGTAACATGGCACTTGAAAGCCCCACGTAACCACTACCGGCAATAGCTATTTTCATTTTTATTTAAAAAAGTGGCTTAGGCTCATTTATAGGAAAGTATCCTGATGTGGCTATTTTAATTCTGCAAAAGTGGCATAAGTAACAATTTTAATAATCATTACCTAGCCGCCTTTATTTTAAATTTATTAAAAATACAAAGAGGGCTCCAATATAACTGAATACCGCTTCCAGTTAAGCATTTTAACTCAGACATAGTGGCAACATTAATATTGTTGACGCCTATTGAAAATTGACCAGAGGTATTGCTGTATAGCGCAAATAAATAAGGGCAGTCCTCTTAAATTACGGATTTTTGTGATCCATTTCTTGA
>CAJAHC010000171.1 GCA_903939355.1 uncultured Methylococcaceae bacterium
CCCACCGGCCTGATCACTTAAACTGATCGGGCTTTTTTTTGCTCAAAATATTGGAAGAAAAACCTATGATCATCATCCAAAACTACCATATTAATGGCATTAAAGCTGCTGTTGGTGAATGTCTTCTGATGGCACACAGCTGACGGTCAGTTTTAATGAAAGATAATATAGGTGTCGGCTCAATGTAAAGCTTGCATAATAAACTTCAGAGGGAAAGAACATCATAAATCTTCATGTTACAGACCCTTACATAACGTTCCCAAATTTAATAAGGCACCGGGTAAGATCCTTCATGATCAAAAGATGAGATTTTTGAAAAAATCGTGTGGCAATTTTTTGAACGGGTCATTCTGAAGGTGGCAAAAGCGGTGAAAGCTGTATTTTGAGTTCAAGCACCGCCTTCACCACCTTTTTGCCGCAGGTTTGGGAAAATGACTTCGCGCTAAAATATGAAGTTGTCATGTCTTGATACAAAGTTAGTGACTTTAGTTTATATTACATTTACTTTAGGTCATCGGGCTTAGGCGTCGACAACTGCATAAAAATACAATCCTTGCTATGAGGTGCTATGAAAGAGAAAACTCCTTTATTGATCGTAGGTGCAGGTCCTTTTGGTCTTTCACTGGCAGCCTATCTTAAAGACAACAACATTGAGCATATCCATCTTGGGCATAGCATGGATTACTGGAAGGATCAGATGCCTAAAGGCATGTATTTACGCTCTCCGTGTGACTGGCACTTCGATGCAGTTAATGAAGAGACCATCATTAAATATTTGGCATTGCAAAATCTTACAGTAGCGGACGTTGAACCATTGACAGTGGATTTTTATCTTAATTACGCGCATTGGTTTCAGTCTCAGAAAGGCTTAGCGCCTCGGTCTAGGTGGGTCAAAAGTCTCAATCACATAGAAGATGGTTTTTGCGCCATGTTGGATGACGGCAGCGAGATTGAAGCAAAGAAAGTCGTGCTTGCCGTTGGCCTGCGTGATTTTAAACATATTCCGGAAGTCTACAGTCATCTTTTTCCTAAAAATAGCATTCATCACACCGCCGATTTGGTGGATTTTTCTGCACTTAAAGATAAAAGAATATTAATCATTGGGGGACGTCAAAGTGCCTTTGAGTGGACAGCGCTTATTCAGGAACAGGGCGCCCAAGCAGTGCACCTGAGCTACCGCCATGATACGCCAGTATTTGAAGCAGTCGATTGGCAATGGGTGGAGCCGGTGCTAGAAAATATGGTCAATCAGCCAGGTTGGTTTCGTACTTTATCCGCACATGAAAAAGATCAAATCAGTCAGCGTATATGGGCCGATGGTCGGTTAAAACTGGAGCCTTGGTTACTTGAACGTATTGCACAAGAAAACATCATTACCCATCCCCATACCTATGTCATAGCGAGTAAAGAGATGTCCTCTAAGGTATTGCAGATTACCTTAAACGATCAATCTAGCCTGCTCATTGATCATATCGTGTTTGCCACCGGTTATAAAATGGATATCACTCGCATGCCGTTGCTCAATAACGGTAATCTTATGGATCAGATCAATGCAAAAAATGGTTTCCCTGTGCTCGATGAGCGCTTTCAATGCAGTGTGCCTAATTTGTATTTCACAGGCTTTGCCGCCAGCCAAGACTTCGGTCCTTTTTTTGGCTTTACTGCGGCAGTACGAACTTCTGCACGGACGCTTGGGCCATTAGTGTGAAAATTAGCACGGTTGCTCACTCGACTGTATTTGGTAAGAGAGTCTTGTTGGTTGAACATAGCGATCTGTATTAATAAATGACGATATGTTTTTAAAGAATTTTATAGTATTCGGGATGGTCATTATGTCGGCCATTGAGTGACGAGCTTGCCGCCACAACACCACAATTGTCGGAAAGTGAAGCATTACAAAGGCTAGGGTGTTGCGGACATATAGGTGCCAATAAGAAACGTTTGGTCGGTGTGTTGGTTATCCGCCACGTTGCCTCAACACTCAAGTTGCCGAAACGTCGCAGCCTATGCCAGTCATGCATGTTGCGGCGTTGCGGATTTTTTGGGAGGGGGTTGGAGTGAAATGCTCCCCAAAACCAAGCTCCCTCGATTGCCTCAGAATAGTTAGACGTTTTCCGAAAATTAATTACTATCTAATACAAATAGTTGGTTTCTTGAAAGCATAAAAGTACCATATACACACCTAGTGACTGACATGTTAATTGATATGCAAACATTAAAAGATAAAAATATTCTGGTAATTGGAGCCACCGGTGGCATCGGCAGTCGAGCGGCTAAATTATTGGCTGGTAGCGGTGCTAAGCTTTTTTTAACTGGTAGAAATAAATATAGTTTACAAGAAGTTGCATCGGCTTGTAACGTTCCACTGGATAGATGCTTTGTATTAGATTGTTCTCAAGGTGTTTCGGTAATCGAGCTGAAAGAACGCTATTTCCAGCAATTAGCCACTATTGATATTCTGATTAATGCTGCGGGATTAGGCATCATCAAATCAATGAGCATATTGGATGAAACTGATTTTTTGCTCTCGTTAAATGCTAATTTGGTTGCACCATTTTTGCTAATGAAAGCTTTTTTACCCGCCATGAAAGAGGCCAATAAAGGACTTATCATCAATATACCAGGAGTTTTGGGCAAAGTTCCCATGGCCGGAGCAGCAGCTTATTGTGCGAGTAAATATGGGCTAGTCGGAATGATGCAAAGCATTAGGGAAGAATTGAAGCGTACCGAAATTCGTATTACCAATTTATATCTTGGCGGAGTGGACTCACCTTTTTGGGATAATATTGATTTAAAAGTGCAACACGAAAAATTGGTGCAAGTAGAAGAGGCTGCCAAAGCCATCTGGTTTTTATGCCAGCAACCAAACAGTGGGGTTGTGAGCGAAATGGTATTGCAGCCTTTTAATCACCAAGTTATTTAATTGCAATGAGATATAGTTAAATTTAATGACAGTATGAATAAAGGCCCTGGGTTTCCAATTCTTTAAATGAAAAATTATCTTGGTACCGAGGATTTTTTGGCATCAACATTCAAATACCCTCTTTACCACCTGCAATGATAATGAGTGCTCCGTTACTTCAACGTAGCTGTCTGTAGCTATAAAAAATAGATTAAAGATTTTGTAGTGCTCAGAAAGCTTAAGTCATAGATTTATTATCACCCATTGACTTTTAACTTGGACTGTTAAACTGAGAGTGAGATATAAAAAAGGTGTCATCATGAAAATGCTAACTGTATTAGCCAGCGTATTCCTAATTACTGCTTCTGCAAACGCTACCGAACAATGTTCTGATTTGCTTAATTATCATGTGGGTGATACCGGACCTGAAAAGGGTACGGTTTTTTATGTAGATGATTCGGGCTGTCATGGTCTTGAAGCGAAAGCAACCGACGAGATCAATTCACTAAGTTGGAAAGATGCATATATAGCGGCCAATACTTATGGCTCTGGTTGGCATTTACCGACAAAGACTGAATTAAAAGTGTTGTATGAACACAGAAATCGGGTGGGGGGCTTTGCTAAAGACGACTATTGGAGTTCCACTGAGCTCGACAGTAACAGTGCCTGGATTCAAGGCTTCGGTAATGGCGATCAAGACCGTTACAATAAATACAGTAGGCTTAGTGTGCGTGCCGTTCGTGCTTTTTAATAGCAGTTTTTTTAAAAAACATCTTGTTACACTTTATTGTTGATGTAACAGCGTATACGATGGTGTTAGCAATATTAGTTTGTTTTAGGATCCAGTTATAAGATCGCTTTTGTGTTTGTTTCAATCATAGAGTACGGCAGCCTGCTTGCGAAAAGATTCAACCATAGAATCGCAAAGCTGCTTGAATAAACCGCTTAAAGCGACGTCCAGAAATTTATTAGAAAAGTCAAAGTCAAAATGCAAGGATATATTACAATTGTGCTCTCCAAGCGGAGTAAAGCTCCAGATCCCCGTAAGTGATTTGAAAGGACCATTTTCAAGATTCATTTTAATGAAGCGATCCTTTTCCATGGTATTAAC
>CAJAHC010000172.1 GCA_903939355.1 uncultured Methylococcaceae bacterium
ACAACCCCCGGTTTATCAGTAGATACCTGGAGTCTACTATAGAGAAATCTTGGATTTTGACTTTGTTGTTCGTCGTTAAATTGAATATTGTTTTCCATTTTTGTAGTTACTTTCATTTTGATTATACAAGACACACCCCACTTAAGCAATGTAATTATAATAACTTTTAGAGATTAGACACAGCACTCTTCTGAATTGTAATAAGACATTACAATTATTTACATCACTTTTACATATATAAATCAATGTTATTGTCACCCGAGTAAATGATACTATACAAATATTGTTATATTTTAAAACAAATCAATTAATTAGGTATATATTTAAGTCGGACAAAACAATAGTCACAAAACAAGAATACCAATATGAAAAAAAGACGCACGAAATCCCCCGCCAGACAACCCCAAACCTAATCTATCGATAATCTTATTATTTTTAATAGCCATTATTCCCCCACAATATTATATAAAATTGATAAATCGAATATATTTTATTGATCTAACAGTTACGCTAGTTTTGAAAAATCAGTCACTTTTTTTGATAGTTAAAGATGATATTAGTCGAAAATATTAAGATGATTTCTTATCTCCAAGTAATCCAACGTAAAAACAACATTTAATCTAGACACTGCAATTTACGATAGGTAAATTAATTAACTTGTAAAGACTTACCTTGATTAAAACATAGGGTTGTAAAACCTGAATGTAGTTAACATACAATGAGCATACGAACCGAACTTGTCTAGTTAATAAGTTGAGCGGCACGATGAGAGAATATCACTTATATGAATTGAAGGAAAGATGAATGAATCATCGGGCACTGCAGGAAAACATCAAATGATGTCTATTTAAAGCCATTGAGAAAACAATGGCCAATTATATCTAAATACTTTTCGATACAGTAAATCTAGACATCTTAGAGACACCAGTGCAAGCATAATGTCTCTGGTGAAAATGAGATTTCTAGGAACTTTATTGTAAATGATTTGATAAAACTAAGTTACAAGACTACATCATGATAAATATTTTGCACATCGTCTAGATCATTTAGCATATCTAAGAATTTTTCAAACATAGTTATGTCATCATCTGAAGTAATCGTTGTGAGACCCCTTGGTAGGAATTGAATTTCATCAACTTCAAAATCAATTGTACCGAGCTTATCTCCCAAGGCTTGCTTAGCTTTAAAATATTCAGAGTGGGGTGTAAAGACTGTAATTTTACCATTCTCGCTTTCAATATCACTAACATCAACATCGGCTGATAGTAAGGCATCAAGTACCGCATTCTCATCATCATTTTTAAATGCCAGAATAGCAGAGTGGTCAAACATGTGACTTACTACACCTTGCGTACCAATTTTACATTTGGTTTTAGTAAAACACAGTCGTACATCCCCAAAAGTTCGGTTAGGGTTATCTGTAAGGCAATCAATAATTACCATACATCCTCCAGGACCAAAACCTTCATAGCGAGCAGGTGCAAAATCTTCACCACCGCCACCTTTCGCTTTTTCAATGGCTTTGTCAATGACATGACTAGGAACTTGATCTTTTTTTGCTCGATCAATGAGACCACGAAGAGCTAAGTTACCATCTGGATCGACGCCACCTGCTTTAGCACAGACGAATATTTCGCGCCCGTATTTGCTATAGATCTTGGCCTTGGTATCAGAGGTTTTGGCCATCGATTCTTTTCGATTTTGATAAGCTCTACCCATTTCGCTGCTTCTCCATTCACAAAGATAAATTGATAGATTTTACAGATAAGTATTTATATAAGGAAACTTTAAAATAGATTAACAAAGATAATTTTTATCGAATACAAAATTAAATAAGCTATATAACAAACGTTGAACTAATAAGGAATACAGGTAGACACTAACCTAAAATTTTCAGAAGTGAATTTTTCAACTAGTCATATCATTCATATAAAGTTCTTCAAGCTTTGCTCGAGCCCAAGGTGTTTTTCTTAAAAACTTAAGGCTGGATTTAATACTAGGGTCATGATTGAAGCATCTGATATCAATCAATTTACCTAATTTGTGCCAGCCATATTGATCGACAACTTTTAATAATATACTTTCTAGCGTGATGCCATGTAGAGGATCACTTTTTTGCCTATCATTCATTAAGTAGCCTAATAGATAAAAATATACCTGTCAAAAGCATACAAAAAAGTACAATTTTCATTAATCTTCATGCTCGTATTTACGTCGTATCGCATCATCTCGTGCGTCATTAATTTCCCGCATAATACTATTCACATCTGCCTGTTTATTGCTACTTTTGAAATGTCCGGTCAGCTTAACATCTGGAGATAAATCACCACTCTCATAAATCTTCCAAATTTCTTTACCATAACTTGTTGCAAGTAACTCTGGGGCAAAGCGCCCAAAATAGGCAGTCATATTATTAACATCTCGTTCCAGCATAATTGGAGCATTATTATTAGCAGCTGCGTCAACCGCCTGAGGTAGGTCAATAATAACAGGGCCATCTGCATCAACAAGCACATTAAACTCAGAAAGATCGCCATGTACGATCCCTGCACAAAGCATTTTAACAACTTCAGCTATAAGAATACCATGATATTCAAGCGCTTGATCATGGCTCAATACTAAATCATTAAGTCTGGGAGCTGCAGATCCATGCTCATCAGTTACCAACTCCATGAGTAAAACACCTTCGACAAAGTTATAGGGTTTTGGTAC
>CAJAHC010000173.1 GCA_903939355.1 uncultured Methylococcaceae bacterium
AGGAAAGCAAAGCCTTCGGCTGCTAAAGGGATTTACATAAAAAAGATTAGTATCTCTTCAACTATGGGCCCAGGCCTATGGATAGACGCAAGCAGTATTGAAAGCTAAAAATTTTAAAAACTTTGGGTTGCCGTAATTACGGTAACCGTCAAAGACCGCAGGGGTTGTAAAACTTAATTATCCTGCGCAGGCGGAAATTAGAACCTTAAATAGGGGATATACCGTTAGGGGCATCCAAAAGATGTGTTTTATTTAATGCTGGTTTATACCAGAAAAATACCGGAGCTAAGCTGTGGCACTAAATTTAGATAGCAAAAAAGCTGTCGTAGAAGAAGTAGCGCAATATGCTGCAAAAGCGCATTCTGCGGTGGTTGCAGAATATCGTGGGTTAACAGTTACGGAATTGACTGAATTGCGTAAAACGGCAAGAGAAACTGGCGTTTATTTGCGAGTGGTTAAGAATACATTAGCGAAACGTGCTGTTGTAGGGACTGAATTTGAATGCATACAAGCTGGATTAATAGGTCCATTGATCATTGCGTTTTCAATGGATGATCCTGGTTCTGCAGGACGATTGATTAGTGACTTTTCTAAAACTCATGACAAGTTAATCACTAAGATTGTAGCTATTGGTGGTGCAGCTTATGATGGATCTGAGCTTGCGCGATTGGCAAGTTTGCCAACTCGAGATCAAGGCATCAGTATGCTAATGTCAGTTATGAAAGCACCTGTAGAGAAATTCGTGCGTACATTAGCCGCTGTAAAAGAACAGATGCAAGAAGCTGCATAAACAATTATACCCAGATTAAAATCAAATTATTTTAGAGGAATACACAATGGCAATCTCACAAGCCGATATATTAGAAGCAGTTTCAAAAATGACCGTTATGGAAATTGTTGAATTAATTTCAGCAATGGAAGAAAAGTTCGGCGTTTCTGCAGCAGCAGCAGTGGCTGCGGCACCTGCAGCTTCAGCAGCAGTCGCTGAAGAGCAAACTGAATTTGATGTTATATTGACATCTTTTGGCGAAAATAAAGTTGCAGTAATTAAAACAGTACGTGGTATCACTGGTTTAGGCTTAAAAGAAGCTAAGGATGCTGTTGAAGGTGTTCCTACTGTTCTAAAAGAAGGCGTTCCTAAAGCTGAAGCTGAAGACATTAAAAAGCAGCTTACCGAAGCGGGCGCAACTGTCGAAATTAAATAATATAATTTTGATAAAATTGAAGAGACAATATATTTCTGTCTCTACTTAAAGTATGGCTGGTGACTTTCGTCGCCGGCCTTTTACTGCTTGTATTAATGCACAGTAGAAATAATTCATGATCAAAAGGTTTGGAAGCGATATGTCCTACTCTTTTACCGAAAAAAAGCGTATTCGAAATAACTTTGGGAAAAGTACTGAAGTACTTGAGGTTCCCTATCTCTTGGCAACACAGATAAATTCATATGCTGGTTTTTTGCAGTCTGGTGTGTCGCCAGATAAGCGAGCTGGCATTGGTTTGCATGCTGCTTTTTCAAGTGTTTTTCCTATTGACAGTCATTCTGGTTATGCGGTGCTGGAATACGTCAAGTATAGATTGGGTGAGCCCACATTTGATGTAAGAGAGTGTCAGCAAAGAGGTGCAACTTATGCGGCCCCCCTTAGAGTGTTAGTTCGTTTGGTTATCTACGATAAGGAAGCATCTGCGAATGCTAAAGTAGTTAAAGACATACGTGAGCAAGAAGTTTATATGGGTGAATTACCCTTAATGACGGATAACGGTACATTCGTTATTAATGGCACTGAGCGAGTCATTGTTTCTCAATTACATCGTTCACCAGGTGTATTTTTTGATCATGACAAAGGTAAGACACATTCATCAGGTAAGTTGTTATTTAACGCTCGTGTAATTCCTTATCGTGGCTCATGGCTTGATTTTGAATTTGATCATAAAGATTGTGTTTACGTGCGGATTGACCGCCGTAGAAAAATACCTGCAACAATATTGCTTAGGGGCCTTGGTTTTGATAACGAGGAAATGATTAAGATTTTCTTTGAAACCAATAGATTCACCTTAACTAAAGATAAATGTTTATTCAACATTGTTCCAGAAAGAATGCGAGGTGAAATATCAGCATTTGATATTAAGTATGATAATCAGATTTTAGTAGAAGAAGGCAGGCGTATTACCGCTAAGCATATTCGTGAAATGAATAAAGTCGGATTGACAGAGGTAGAAGTTCCAAGAGAGTACCTTGTAGGTAAAATATTAGGACATAACCTAATTGATCAATCAACTGGTGAGCTTGTAGCCAATGTCAATGACGAAATAACAGAACAAATTATAGATCGTTGTTTAGAAAGTGGCGTTTCTGAAATTAATACACTGTTTGTTAATGATTTGGACAATGGTCCTTATATCAGCAATGCGATGAGAATAGATACAACAACGAATGCCTTAGAAGCTTTAGTTGAAATCTATCGGATGATGCGACCTGGTGAGCCACCCACAAAAGATTCCGCTGAAAATTTATTTAATAATTTATTTTTTACTGATGATAGATATGATTTATCTACTGTAGGTAGAATGAAATTTAATCGTAGATTAGGGCGTGAAGATTCAACAGGATCTGGAACATTAACAAAAGAAGATATAATCGATGTTTTAAAGGAATTAATCTCTATTCGTAATGGAAATGGAACAGTTGATGATATCGATCATTTGGGTAATAGACGGGTACGTTCTGTTGGTGAGATGATTGAAAATCAATTTAGAGTTGGATTGGTAAGAGTCGAGAGAGCTGTTAAAGAGCGTTTAACTCTTGCTGATTCTGAAGGGTTGATGCCACAAGAAATAATAAATGCCAAGCCTGTTTCTGCAGCTGTTAAAGAGTTTTTTGGATCCAGTCAATTGTCCCAATTTATGGATCAAAATAATCCATTATCGCAAGTGACACATAAGCGTCGTGTTTCGGCTTTAGGGCCCGGTGGTTTAGCAAGAGAACGTGCTGGTTTTGAAGTTCGAGATGTACATGCTACACATTATGGTCGGGTATGTCCTATTGAGACTCCTGAAGGGCCAAATATTGGTTTAATTAATTCATTGTCAGTTTATGCGCGTACTAATGGTTATGGCTTTTTAGAAACACCTTATAGAAAAGTAATTAACGGGCATGTAACTGATCAAGTCGATTACTTGTCAGCTATAGAAGAAGGTGAGTTTGTTATTGCGCAAGCCAGTGTTGCAGTTGATGACAAAGGAAAGTTAGTAGAAGGCTTAGTCTCGTGCAGACATAAAGATGAATTTGCATTAGCTATGTCTGATACAGTGCAGTATATGGATGTTTCATCAAAACAGATTGTTTCTGTTGCAGCTTCAATTATCCCGTTTCTTGAGCATGATGATGCCAATCGTGCATTGATGGGATCAAATATGCAGCGTCAAGCCGTACCTACGTTAAGAGCTGAAAAGCCATTAGTAGGGACTGGCATGGAGCGGATTGTTGCTAAAGATTCAGGTGTAACTGTAGTTGCTGATCGTGGCGGAAGTATCGAGGCCGTTGATGCAGCAAGAATAGTTGTCCGTGTAAATGATACTGAAACGGAAACTGGTGCTCCAGGCGTAGATATTTATAACCTTACTAAATATACACGTTCAAATCAAAACACTTGCATTAATCAAAAGCCATTAGTCAAGCCCGGTGATGTTGTATGTGCTGGTGATATTCTAGCAGATGGTCCTTCGACTGATATGGGTGAGTTGGCCCTGGGTCAAAATATGTTAGTAGCATTTATGCCGTGGAATGGTTATAACTTTGAAGATTCAATTTTGGTATCTGAACGGGTTGTAAAAGAAGATCGATTTACAACTATACATATTGAAGAAAAAACATGTGTTGCACGCGATACTAAACATAGTCCTGAAGAAATAACTGCAGAGATACCAAATGTAAGTGAAGAAGCTTTGTCAAAGCTTGATGCTTCCGGGATTGTATATGTCGGGGCTGAGGTTAAGGGTGGCGATATTTTGGTGGGAAAGGTGACGCCAAAAGGTGAGACTCAATTAACGCCAGAAGAAAAACTACTGCGTGCTATTTTCGGAGAAAAAGCAGCTGATGTGAAAGACACTTCATTACGCGTTCCTGGTAGTATTGAAGGTACTGTTATTGACGTTCAGGTGTTTACTCGTGATGGCGTTAAAAAAGATCAACGTGCCTTGGATATAGAGCAAGAAGAAATTAATCGTTATAGAAAAGATCTTGATGATCAACTTAAAATTCTTGAAGAGGACATTTTTGCTCGTGTAGCAAAATTGTTGATTGGTAAAGTAGCTCAATCAGGGCCAAGTGGTCACAAGGCAGGCACACTAATATCAGAAGATTACCTTAATGGGTTGAGACATTCTGAATGGTTAAAAATAAAAATGAAAGATGAAGAAATAAATCTTCAGCTTGAAACAGTTATTGCTCAAGTGGATCAACAAAGAAAAGATTTTGATGAGAAATTCGAAATTAAGCGCAAGAAGATCACCATGGGCGATGATTTGGCGCCGGGTGTGCTTAAAATGGTCAAGGTTTATTTGGCTGTTAAGCGTCGCATACAGCCGGGTGACAAAATGGCAGGACGGCATGGGAATAAAGGTGTTATCTCCATGATAAGGCCGATCGAAGATATGCCTTATACTGCAGATGGGAATCCAGTTGATATAGTATTAAATCCATTGGGAGTTCCTTCACGGATGAATGTTGGTCAGGTATTGGAAACTCATTTAGGCTGGGCTGCCAAAGGATTGGGCATTAAGATTGGAAAAATGCTTGAAGCAAAATATGATGAAGAAAAAGCAAAAGTTACTGCTATAAGAGAATATCTCGATAAAATTTATAACAGTAGTGGTCGTAAAGAAGATCTTGATTCATTTTCAGATCAAGAAATTCTAGAAATGGCGACTAATCTAATTGCTGGAGTACCAATGGCAACGCCGGTATTTGATGGCGCAAGTGAAGATGAAATTCGTACTATGTTAAAGCTGGCTGATTTGCCAGAGCATGGTCAAATTACACTTTATGATGGCTTAACAGGAGAGCCATTTGAACGGGAAGTTACTGTTGGTTATATGTACATGCTTAAGTTAAATCATTTAGTTGACGATAAGATGCATGCACGATCAACTGGGCCTTACAGTTTAGTTACTCAGCAACCATTAGGTGGAAAAGCCCAATTTGGTGGACAGAGATTCGGTGAGATGGAGGTATGGGCTCTTGAGGCTTATGGGGCTGCTTATACCTTGCAAGAAATGCTTACGGTTAAATCAGATGATGTAACGGGTAGAACTCGAATGTATAAAAATATAGTTGATGGTGATCATAAGATGGAAGCCGGTATGCCAGAGTCATTTAATGTTTTAATTAAAGAAATCCGTTCATTGGCAGTTAACATAGAATTACAGCGTGAGTAGAGCTTGAGCTATAAAGTTTGTAAGTCAATATTTTTACTTTGATATTTAATTAAGGATTTAAGGTTTAATAATAACTTGAGTAATGATTTATTACTTTATAGTCAAATCTAAGCAGATTTGCTTCGTTGCTTAGGTTTGACTAGTTCCTATAATTGCTCAGTAAAATCGATAAATTGCGTTTAAGCCTGTTCTGGACTACACCAGAAACTATATTAAAGAGGATATACTCTTGAAAGATTTAATGAATTTCTTAAAGCGTCAAGGCCGTGCTGATGATTTCGATGGAATCAGTATTGGTTTGGCATCACCAGATATGATCCGTTCTTGGTCTTATGGTGAGGTAAAAAAACCTGAAACTATTAACTACAGAACCTTCAAGCCTGAGCGTGATGGTTTATTTTGTGCAAAAATATTTGGGCCTGTCAGTGATTATGAATGCCTTTGTGGTAAATATAAACGACTAAAGCACCGTGGTGTGATTTGTGAAAAATGTGGTGTAGAGGTCACTTTATCTAAAGTGCGGCGTGAAAGAATGGGTCATATAGATCTTGCTAGTCCAGTTGCACACATTTGGTTTTTAAAGTCATTGCCTTCAAGAATTGCATTGCTTTTAGATATGACCTTGCGCGAAATTGAGCGTGTTTTATATTTTGAGTCATTTGTCATTTTAGATCCAGGCATGACGCCATTAGATAAAGGTCAATTACTGACTGACGACGAGTACCTTGATGCAGTGGATTTACATGGGGATGATTTTGTTGCCAAGATGGGCGCAGAAGCTATCTATGATTTATTGAAAGCTATTGATTTAAAGGCGCAAGTTGAAACACTGCGTGAGGAAATTAACTCAACCAATTCTGAAACAAAAATTAAGAAGTATTCTAAACGCCTTAAGGTTATGGATGCGCTTTTAAGTTCAAAGAATCGACCAGAATGGATGATTCTTAAAGTGCTGCCCGTATTACCGCCTGAATTACGGCCGTTGGTTCCGTTGGATGGCGGTCGGTTTGCAACCTCTGATTTAAATGATTTGTATCGCAGAGTTATCAATAGAAACAATCGTTTAAATCGTTTGTTAGATCTTAATGCTCCAGATATTATTGTTCGTAATGAAAAGCGCATGTTACAAGAATCAGTAGATGCACTACTTGATAATGGCAGACGAGGTCGAGCAATAACAGGAACTAACAGGCGCCCACTTAAATCATTAGCTGATATGATTAAAGGGAAGCAAGGACGTTTTAGACAGAATTTACTAGGTAAGCGTGTTGATTATTCTGGGCGTTCGGTTATTGTTGTGGGTCCTACCTTACGACTGCATCAGTGCGGACTGCCTAAGAAAATGGCATTGGAGTTGTTTAAACCATTTATATTTAGCAAGTTGCAATTCCGTGGATTGGCTACAACCATTAAAGCGGCAAAAAAGATGGTTGAAAGGGAAGGGCCAGAAGTATGGGATATTCTTGAAGAAGTTATTCGTGAGCATCCAATTTTATTAAATCGAGCGCCTACATTGCATCGCTTGGGTATACAAGCATTTGAGCCGACTTTAATTGAAGGAAAGGCGATTCAGTTGCATCCCTTAGTATGTAGTGCATTTAATGCTGATTTCGATGGCGATCAAATGGCCGTCCATATACCCTTGTCAATTGAAGCACAATTGGAAGCCAGAACATTAATGATGGCAACTAATAATATTTTGTCTCCAGCAAATGGAGAGCCTGTTATTAATCCTTCTCAGGACGTAGTATTGGGGCTTTATTATATTAGTCGTGAAAAAATTAATGCAAAAGGTGATGGGAGTATATTTGTAAGTGTTGGTGAGATTCATAAAGCATTAATGATGAAATCGGTAGAACTGCAATCAAAGATACATTTGCGAATTACTGAAAAGGTATTGAATGGGCAGGGAGAGATAGAAGACAAAACTCACAGAGTAGAAACCACAGTTGGACGTGCCTTAATCTGGGAAGTTGTTCCAAATCGTATGCCGTATGAATTAGTTAACTGCGATATGACTAAGAAAAATATTTCAAAGTTAATTAACTATAGTTACAGATACTTAGGCAATAAAGATACCGTTGTGTTGGCGGATCAATTGATGTATTTAGGCTTTAGATATGCGACTATTTCTGGGGTGTCGTTTGGTATTGAAGATATGGCTATTCCTGCAAAAAAGGTCGATATCATAAAGGCTGCTGATCGGGAGGTTAACGAAATACAAAGTCAGTATTCTTCTGGATTGGTTACAGATGGTGAGAGATATAATAAAGTTGTTGATATTTGGTCTCACGCCAATGATCAAGTTGCTAAAGTTATGATGGATGGATTAGGTGAGGAATCTGTCATAGATGCGCAGGGTAATAATGTAAAGCAAAAGTCATTTAACTCTATCTTTATGATGGCAGAATCTGGAGCTCGTGGTTCTGCTGCCCAGATTCGTCAGTTAGCAGGTATGCGTGGTTTAATGGCTAAACCAGATGGTTCGATTATTGAAACGCCAATTACGGCTAATTTCCGCGAAGGTTTAGATGTACTTCAATATTTTATTTCTACTCATGGAGCAAGAAAAGGTCTTGCAGATACTGCATTAAAAACAGCAAACTCTGGCTATTTAACACGAAGATTGGTTGATGTCGCACAAGATTTAGTTATTACAGGTAATGATTGTGGCACTTCAAATGGTTTGATTATGACGCCTATAATTGAGGGTGGTGACGTAGTTGAGCCTCTATCTGAACGTGTATTGGGTAGAGTAGCAGTTAATGACATATTGGATGCGGCTGGAGAAAAAATAATAGTCCCAGCTAAAACCTTACTAGATGAAAGCTGGGTAGCGATATTAGAAGAGCATAGTATTGATCAGGTATTGGTTCGTTCAATAATTACTTGTGAAAACCGCCATGGTGTTTGTGCTGCATGTTACGGTAGAGATTTAGGTCGAGGACATCTAGTTAACATTGGTGAAGCGGTGGGCGTTATTGCTGCGCAATCAATTGGCGAGCCAGGAACTCAGTTGACTATGCGTACTTTCCATATTGGTGGTGCAGCGTCTAGGTCTGTTGCAATTAGTAATGTGCAGGTTAAATCATCAGGGGCTGTTCGTCTTAATAATCTTAAGTCAGTTATAAACCGTGAAGATAAGCTGGTCGCTGTTTCAAGATCAGGTGAGGTAGGGGTTGTAGATGATTATGGTCGTGAAAGGGAGCGATATAAGATTCCTTATGGAGCAGTGCTTTCAGTGCAAGAAGGATCAAAAATAACCGCAGGTGACATAATTGTTACGTGGGATCCGTTTACGCATCCTGTTATAACTGAAGTTGATGGTATTGTTGAGCTGAAAGATTTTATTGATGGCGTGACCGTACAAAAGCAATCTGATGAAGTAACTGGTTTGAGTTCTTTGGTAGTGACTGATCCAAAGCAGCGTGGATCAGCAGGTAAAGAATTACGTCCGATGGTAAAGCTATTAGATAGTGAAGGAAATACTATTTATTTGCCAGGAACAGAAATACCTGCACAATATTTTTTACCAGCAGGCGCTATTGCAGGTATTAAAGATGGTGGTGAAGTACGGGTGGGTGATGTCTTGGCTAGAATTCCACAAGAATCAAGTAAAACTAGGGATATTACGGGTGGTCTGCCACGCGTTGCAGATTTATTTGAGGCTCGTAAAACTAAAGATCCTGCAATACTTGCGGAAACAAGTGGAACTATATCTTTTGGCAAGGAAACTAAAGGGAAGCAGCGAGTAGTAATTACAGATGCAAATGGTGAGCAAGTAGAGACATTAATACCTAAATGGCGTCATATCACAGTATTTGAGGGTGAGTATGTTGAAAAAGGGGAAACTATTGCTGAGGGTGAATTAACTCCACATGATATTCTCAGATTAAGAGGTATTGAGGAGTTAGCTAACTACCTTGTTAAAGAAATTCAAGATGTATATCGACTGCAAGGTGTAAAAATCAATGACAAGCATATTGAGGCAATAATTCGTCAAATGCTAAGAAAGGTAGAGATAACAGCTTCTGGTGATACTGCTTTCGTAAAAGGCGAGCAAGTTGAGCGTGCTGCAATGAGAGTTGAGAATGACAGAATTGAAAATGAAGGAAAAATTCCGGCAAGTTATGAGTCTATTTTACTTGGAATTACTAAAGCATCATTAGCCACAGAATCATTCATATCTGCAGCATCATTCCAAGAAACAACTAGAGTGCTTACTGATGCTGCTGTTCGTGGTTTAAGTGATGGCCTTCAAGGATTGAAAGAAAATGTTATTGTGGGCAGATTGATACCTGCTGGAACTGGTCTTGCATATCACGAAAATAGAAAAAATAAATACGCTCATCATCAGGTTTCAGAAAATGAAGTTTCTGTAAATATAGATGCATTAGATGTGGAAGAGGCTCTTAAACAAGCGCTAAATGTATAAGTGTTTATTAAGGACTTATGGAAAAATTGAACTTGACCTGATGAGTAATAACAAGTATTATGTCCAGCTCACATAAGCAAAGTGCTTAGGTCAGGTCGAAATAAACATTACACGTAGACGCTATGGTCAATGAGTAATAAATTATCTGACAGTTAAATTGTATATCGGAGTAAAGAAAAATGGCCACGATCAACCAATTAGTTCGAAAGCCACGCGCTAAAAGAGTAGAAAAAAGCAATGTGCCTGCATTAGAGGCTTGTCCTCAGAGAAGAGGTGTATGTACGCGCGTATATACGACGACTCCTAAAAAACCAAATTCGGCGCTACGTAAAGTAGCGAGAGTAAGGCTGACAAATGGAGCTGAGGTTAGTAGTTATATTGGCGGGGAAGGTCATAACTTACAAGAGCATTCTGTGGTTTTAATTAGGGGTGGTCGTGTCAAGGATTTGCCAGGTGTAAGGTATCACGTTGTGCGTGGTAGCTTGGATGCTTCAGGTGTGAACAATAGAAAATGTGGTCGCTCCAAATATGGAACAAAAAGACCTAAAAGTTAAAAGTGAGTTGGTGAGAAATGTCTAGAAGAAGAGTTGCAACAAAAAGAGAAATTATTCCTGACCCAAGGTTTGGAAGCATAATGCTTACTAAATTCATGAATATGATCATGGAAAATGGCAAGAAGTCTGTTGCGGAAGGTATTGTTTATGGTGCCTTGGATGTAATTGAAGGTAAAGGTCACGCAGAGCCGCTTGATATTTTATCTAAAGCTTTGGAAAATGTTCAGCCTAGAGTTGAGGTTAAGTCCCGTCGAGTTGGTGGTGCAACTTACCAAGTACCAGTTGAAGTTAGACCTTCCCGTCGTATGGCGTTAGCAATGCGTTGGTTGATTGACGCTTCGCGAAAAAGAAATGAACGAAATATGTCCTCTAAATTAGCTGGTGAGTTAATGGATGCATTTGAAAGTAGAGGATCTGCAGCCAAAAAACGTGAAGATACACATAGAATGGCTGAGGCTAATAAAGCATTTTCTCATTATCGTTGGTAATTTTATAAATTCTAAAGTTGTATAGAGGCAGTGCGTAAAACACCAATTGATCGGTATAGAAATATTGGCATCATGGCTCATATTGATGCTGGCAAAACAACTACAACAGAACGAATTTTATACTATACAGGTGTGTCTCATAAGATTGGTGAGGTGCATGATGGTGCATCTACAATGGATTGGATGCCTCAGGAGCAAGAGCGTGGCATAACAATAACATCGGCTGCCACCACTTGTTTTTGGAGCGGCATGGAAAGGCAATTTCCAGAGCACCGAATAAACATTATTGACACGCCCGGCCATGTTGATTTCACTATCGAAGTTGAGCGTTCGTTGAGAGTGTTAGACGGTGCATGTGCTGTTTTTTGCGCTGTAGGTGGAGTTGAGCCCCAGTCTGAAACAGTGTGGCGCCAAGCAGATAAATACAGTGTACCAAGACTTGTATTTGTTAATAAGATGGATAGATTAGGCGCCGATTATTTGCATGTTATTGAGCAGATTAAATGTCGATTAGGAGCTAATGCAGTTCCTATGCAATTGCCTGTTGGCGTTGAAGATAGTTTCTCAGGTGTTGTTGATCTGGTAAAGATGAAAGCAATAATTTGGGATGAGAAAAATTTAGGAATGACCTTTGTAGAAAAAGAAATTCCGAATGATATGCTAGATCTTTCAAGGGAATGGAGGGAGCGTATGATAGAAATGGCTGCAGAAGCCAACGAAGAATTAATGGAAAAATATCTGATTGATGGATATTTGACAAATGAACAAATTAAGCTAGGCATTAGGATTCAAACTATAGCTAATAAGATTGTTCCAGTTTTTTGCGGCTCGGCATTCAAAAATAAAGGTGTTCAGGCTATGTTGGATGCTGTTATAGAGTACTTGCCGGCACCAATAGAAGTTAAGTCAATAGTTGGCTTGCTTGAAGATGAGAAAACTGAGGCTATAAGGCCAGCTTCTGATGCCGAGCCTTTTTCGGCATTGGCTTTTAAAATTGCAACCGATCCTTTTGTCGGTACACTAACTTTTTTCAGGGTTTATTCCGGCGTATTGAGCGTTGGCGATACAATTTATAATTCTGTTAAAAAGAAAAAAGAGCGAGTCGGCCGTATTGTGCAAATGCATGCAAATAGCCGTGATGAAGTTAAAGTTGTATTTGCTGGAGATATTGCTGCAGCAATAGGTTTGAAAGAAATTACAACGGGAGATACGTTATGTGATCTCAAGGATATAATAATTCTTGAGCGCATGGATTTCCCGGAGCCAGTTATATCAGTTGCGGTTGAGCCAAAAACAAAAGCAGATCAGGATAAGATGGGTTTAGCTTTAGTTAAGTTGGCTCAAGAAGATCCATCATTTAGGGTTCATACAGATGCTGAATCGGGTCAGGTTATTATTTCTGGGATGGGTGAATTGCACCTTGAAATAATTATTGATCGAATGAAGAGAGAGTTCAACGTAGATGCGAATGTAGGCTCTCCGCAAGTTGCCTACAGAGAAACAATTCGCAATAGGGTTGAACATGAAGCGAAATTTATTAGACAGTCTGGTGGCAAAGGCCAATATGGACATGTTTGGTTAAGAATTGAACCTCAACAAATTGGGGTTGGTTATGAGTTTGTAAATGAAATTGTTGGTGGGGTTGTACCAAAAGAATTTATTCCGGCAGTTGATAAGGGGATTCAAGAACAGCTTAAATGTGGTGTTTTAGCTGGATACCCTATCTTGGATGTAAAGGTTTCTCTGTTTGATGGGTCCTATCACGATGTGGACTCTAATGAAATTGCTTTCAAGATTGCTGGATCTATGTGTTTCAGGGAAGGTGCAAGAAAAGCAAGTCCTGTTTTACTTGAGCCTATAATGAAAGTTGAAATCGCTACGCCTGAAGAATATATGGGTGATGTGGTTGGTGATATCAATAGACGACGTGGCATAATACAAGGAATGCATGATGTGCCGTCAGGTAAGACAGTTAGCTGCGAAGTGCCGTTATCGGAAATGTTTGGTTATGCAACTGCATTGCGTTCAGCAACACAGGGGCGTGCTACATACAGTATGCAGTTTGAAAAATACAATGAAACACCTGCTCATATAGCAGAGTCTATCATTAATAAATCTTCATAAAATTGATAATATATAAGGGTATTTACTCATGGCCAAAGAAAAGTTTTCACGAAATAAGCCCCACGTTAACGTAGGCACAATTGGTCATGTTGACCACGGTAAGACAACGCTAACTGCTGCATTAACAGTAGTCATGGCAAAGTTG
>CAJAHC010000174.1 GCA_903939355.1 uncultured Methylococcaceae bacterium
ATACTGCTGAGGGTTTTAAATTTTTGTGTCGCATTATTAGAAGCTAACTGTCGATTAACTGATGTTAGCCAACAAATTACGATTTGATGAATAATGATCATCAACAAAATCAATCTCAAGGAATTTATTAATTGTTCCTGTAATTGCAGTGCGCTCAAATAATAGCCTGCTACAGCAAAACCAATAATTACAACAGGAATGAATATAACGCTGGGATACCAGATAAAAACTAGTTTGTTTAGCCAGCCATCCGGATTATTTTTGAGATTGTTTTTTAATAAGCCCCTAGTAGGGTTAAGTAAAGTGCCCCAAAAAATAGACATGGCCAGCAAGCTTATTATGAAGGCCAGGCGGCCGAGGCTGTCACTATAAATAGGTAAGCTGGATGTTGCAGTACTGGTAATAATAAATGCAGTTATGACGACAATAATACGTAACCAGCTAATTTGTGCGCGTACTAAGCGGACGATATGTGAGTTCCATTTAAATTGTTGAATAGCATAGCCATTCTCAGAGAAAAGACTATAAAAGAACTGCAGAAAGAAAAAAGAAACAGACGCATTTTGTAATCCTTCACCAAAAGCCTTCGTGAATTCAATGACATGAACATTACTACTTAAAAACCATCCTATATAATAGCAATACAAGGGAATTGGCAATGCGAGAATTAATAAATAGCCCAATGTCTTTAGGGTATGATTAAAACTATCGATATGAATATGATCAACGTCATTATATTCAAGAGCTTGCTGGCTTTTAGCCCATTTGTGACTTACAAAAAGCAAAGGCAAGCCGATCAGACCAATGAATGTTAAAAGTAAATTATGAAACGCTAATTTGTTGATATCCTTAATAACATCAAACCAGTTGAGGGGGGACAATATCCATTTAATTGAAATAAATAAGTCGGATATAAATTCTGTATTAACAGGATCAGAGCTTTTAACCCAGAGTAAATTTTGATCAAGATAAGTAGCAAATTTATTTGCCTGAATATTCATTTGTTGCCTGGCAAAATCAAAATCACCCAGCGTCCTTAGATAAACCGAGTAATCATTCGCTAATTTATTAACTAATTCTTGTTGATTGGTTAGTAATACACGTAATTCTGCTTGTATCATCATCCGTTCATCAGGAGGCAACTTCCTGTCTACTTGAGTATCCATCATTTGCTGTAAACTTGCTGCAACATCACTCAACTGTTTTAGTTTATCTTCAACTTTAAATTGATCAAGACTTGTTATAGCGGTTTCATTTTGTATGGTTTCTGACTGCAATATAAACTGGTCCTGAGTGATTAAATTACGTCTTTCTTCACGAAGAATTTTTCCAAGAGCGGGACTTAAAACGGCTAAACTTATCTTTTTTTCAGCATGTTTATAATCTTTATTGATTGTGTTTGCTTGCAAATCCAGTTTCGTTTTCTGATCAGAATAATTTTCTATTTTGCTATTGATGGCTTGTAACTCTCGACTGTATTTAATATTTTCCCGAGTTAAGGATTGAATAAGTTTATGTTTTCCAGCAAGATCTTCTTCAGCTTGAGTGAGTGCTGCTTGCATATTTTTTGCGTCTTGATCTCGTCTTTCAGTCAGCAAGGCTTCTATAGCAGTAATGTTTGGCGTTAGAGCATTTCTTTGTACGTCCAAAAGTTTAAATTCTGCTTTCAGTAAATCGATACGAGCAGGATTACTTAATGCTTCAATATCTAAC
>CAJAHC010000175.1 GCA_903939355.1 uncultured Methylococcaceae bacterium
CGTGTGCTCTCCGATCTCCTAACTTCTAAGGTAATTCGATTATCTGTCGGTGAAGGTAAAGTAACAGATTCTTTATAATTGCCTGATTTAAGGTACCGAATAAATTCAGGGAAACGGATAAGGTTGGGAATACGCTGGCCCTTATCAGCTTGCTGCAGACCAAAAATTTTTCTTGCGGCTTTATTTGTCCAATCAATTTCATCATCTATGCCTAAGACAATTGCGGCATCAGGTAATGCTTCAGTGGATTGTCTTAATTGGTCAATCATGTTACTTAGCTTCTTTTTCCTGCGTCTTTCGCTCTTTCTTAGGCGATAAACATGGTAATAGATTTCTTCCCAAATGCCTGTTGTTTTTGGAAGGTTTCCTCTTCCCCCGGATCGCATCCATTTTTCAAATCGGTTAATTTGAGTTATTTGCCTGATTATTATAAAAAACATCAATAAGAACAGTAAGGCGATAAAATGCCCAGTTACGGCACCTATTATTATTACTGCTAATAACAACAGTAGTAATGTAACTATTTCTTTATGCCAAACATTCATGACGTTTAGTCTACTATTGAAAACCGATAGCCAAAGCCACGAACTGTTTGCACTAAATCATCACGACCATATTCTTCAAGAATTTTTCTTAAACGGCGAATATGAACATCAATGGTACGTTCTTCAATATATACGCTTCGCCCCCAAACTTGATCTAGTAATTGAGTGCGCGTATATACTTTGTCAGGATGCGTCATAAAAAAATGCATAAGGCGAAATTCGGTAGGGCTGACTTCCAGTTGTTTATCACCAATACTGAGTCGGTGTTGATCTGTATCCAGTGTTAAATCACCTAAACATATTTGAGCCTGACCAAGAATTTTTCCACTCCTTCTTAAAACAGCGTGGATACGAGCAACTAGTTCTTTAGGTGAAAAAGGTTTGGTCATATAATCATCAGCACCAATTTCAAGGCCTCTTACCTTATCTTCTTCTTCACCGCGCGCAGTTAGTACAATGATAGGTAAATCTCGATAAATGGGTTCTTTCTTTAGGCGTCTAGCCCATTCAACGCCACTAATGCCAGGTAACATCCAATCTAACAAAATTAAGTCAGGAGGATTGTCATGGAGTATATTCTGAGCTTCTTCAGCATCTGTTGCAGCAGTAGGAGAAAAGCCAGCTTGCTCAAGAACCATCATTAACATTGCTCTGATAGCATCTTCATCTTCAACAACGAGAATCTTTAAACTAGACATAATTAATTAATGAATGAAAATAAAAAGAACATTATAACAAAGAGCTTATTACCCTTTTATGACAAAACGTTATGGGTTCAGAGTTAATATTCGAAGTTTACCATTTTTATCCCAGAGCTTCATGTCTTTATCATATTAATAGTAGGGGTAATCAATATTTATATTTCTAGGTCGCTTGTAACTTCGCTGATGATTTACAATACCCTTATCGTAAATTAAATATGATTGACCCTTCTTAATAATGACAAATTCTAAAACATATCTTAATGTCCCTTACGCACAAAAAGATACCGTAAAATCTCTCGGTGCACGATGGGACCCTGCTAACAAGAAATGGTATGTTCCAGACAATATAGATGTCACGCTTTTTGCAAAATGGCAGGCTGATCAGGAGATTTTAGAATCACCTTCAAGGGTTGTGGTCGAGCCAAAGGTACTTATATCTTCTCCCACAAGTAGCATTAAAGCGATAAAGAGTTCCTCAGTTCCGGTATTTACCAACCCGGTGGATAAAAACTTCGTGGCGTACAATGAGGATGAACCACCTTGGGAATAAAATTTATATTTAATAAGTAGCTGTAATCTACCAAAATAAAATGAATAAATTAAAATACTTGGGTGGTTATTCTGCGGCAGTCATAGATCATGTCCATACGCTTATTAACACTAAAAAATTAGAGGGTTTCCTATTAAAAAAGTATCCTGTTTGTCACAGTATAAGAACAGATAAGGCGCTCTATGGATTTGTAATCGATATGAAGACTCAGTTTCTTCGTCAATCTAATTCAATTAGTAAAGTTGTCTATGATGATAAACTTGATGTGCTTCATCAGGCATTAGGATTGCATACCTTCATATCCAGAGTTCAAGGTAATAACTTAAAGTCAAAAAATGAAATTCGGATAAGTTCGGTTTTTAAAAAATGCCCACTTGAATTTCTAACAATGATCGTTACGCATGAGTTGGCGCATTTGAAGGAAAAAGAACACAACAAGGCTTTTTACAAGTTGTGTGAATATATTGAGCCTAACTATCATCAGATTGAGTTTGATATGAGACTTTATCTGACCTATCTTGATCTTGTCGGGAAACTATATTAAAAACAATTAAAGTTCTATCTTAGCTTTCAAAAGATAGTTTATCTCCGAAAGCTTCCCTCCAATCACTAGTGAACTTATCTACTACCGGTTGAACTGCTGGATGTGCAAGCATCTGTGCAGCGACATCATAGGGAAGGGTGATGGCTGCCACGCCTATTTTGAGCACATCCATCACCTGCTGGGTATTTTTAAAACTTGCCGGTAATAGCTTGCAGTTTAATTGATGTTGGTTGAGTAATAATTGCAGGTCTGCAACCACGGCAACTCCATCTGTACCCATGGCATAGATGCGATTAACATAAGGTGCCAAATAGTCGGCGCCACATAAGGCGGCAAGAAATCCTTGTTGGACACTATAAATAGCTGTAGCAAGCACTGTAATGTTTTCAGCTTTTATCTTTTTAATGGCGGTAAGACCTGTTTCAGTTGCGGGAATTTTTATTACCATATCATAAGGTAATTCATGAAGGCGCTTTGCTTCTTCTACCATTCCATTGACTGTTTGGCTTACAATTTGGGCATGAAAACGAGCGCCAGTTCCGAGAACTGTATCCAATTCTAATAAGAGTTGATTTAGACCGATACCGCTTTGTGCCAAGATTGAAGGGTTAGTTGTGATTCCTTTTATAGGTAGGCAGGCGTGAAACCGAGCAATTTGTTTGACATCTGCTGTATCTAGATATAGTTCAAACATTGTTAAAATCCATTATTAAAAGTTTGATTTTAACAGAGCTAGATTCAACTTCGAAATGTGAATTTAGTAATCATAAAGATTTTTACAATATTTCACCAAAAAATACCTAATGAGGCAATATAAGTGAAACGTGTTTTGAGATCGATGATTATGTTTATCCATCAACATCTATTAGGCTTTATCAGTTATAGTTTCAAGAGTTCTATTTTTGGTGAAGTATTGTCTAATCAATCCCGTTAGGCTTTACTGATGCCATAGTAATGGGGCGGATAGAAAACGGACCTGCTTATGAAACCTTGCTAGGTGGAGAGCATATCTTACAGGAACTGGAAGACGACCCTCTACCAAGAATTTGCTGACTGACTGTTTTAAAAAGTAATTTTATCGCCTACTTTGGGTATTGTTGCAGCCCATCCTGTTCGATTAAAGCAGGTTTGCAAAGACAAACAAGCTGTCTTTTCTCCATGTATTAGATAAAGACGTGGTTTAGGGTTTTTAAAGTGATGGGCCCATTCTAATAACTGACTTTGATCGGCATGAGCGCTTAAAGCCCCTAGTGTATGAATTTTAGCGGCAATATGTATTTCAGCCCCCAATATCTTTATATATTTTTTATTACCATCAA
>CAJAHC010000176.1 GCA_903939355.1 uncultured Methylococcaceae bacterium
TCTTGGCGCACTAATTTTTCTGGAATGGTATAAGCTGACTTAATACCTTCTTCAACTTCTTCTGTAACAAGTCGAATCAATTCAGCGTTTGCTTCAGGGGCTACCCATTCAACTACACCAGCACCTGCAGCTTGCGCAAATTCATTTATAGCATTTATTGCCACTTGCATTTGTTCATGCCCAAACAAAACAGCACCCAACATGATTTCTTCTGATAAACCAATAGCTTCAGACTCAACCATCAATACTGCATGAGCTGTACCGGCTACAACCAGAGTCAATTTAGATTCTTTTAAAGTTTCAGGTGATGGATTTATTAAATAAGCACCATCTATGTAACCCACACAAGCTGCACCGATCGGCCCATTAAAAGGTAAACCTGAAACTGCCAAAGCAGCAGACGCACCTAATAGAGCGGCAATTTCAGGATCAACTGCTGGATTCAGAGACACCACAGTGGCAATAATCTGAACTTCATTAGTATAGCCTTCAGGAAAAAGCGGGCGAATAGGCCGATCGATCAATCGAGACGTTAAAGTCTCTTTTTCACTTGGCCGTCCTTCCCTCTTAAAAAAACCACCAGGAATTTTACCTGCAGCATAAGCTTTTTCCTGATAATTCACAGTTAATGGAAAAAAATCACCTCCTGTAGGTTCTTTTTTACAAACTACTGTAACTAGTAGTGATGTACCATCAATATTAATTATGACAGCACCATCTGCTTGACGTGCTATTTCGCCGGTTTCTAGAGTAACAAGATGATCGCCGTACTGAAATTCTTTCCTAATAGGATTCACTATAGGGTTCCTTTGCGTAGATATTATTTACAGAGACCTTGATTCAAGGCCTCCTGTCCGCTGTTTAATGATCTTACTTACGTAGTTTCATCTAAATAACAGCAAGTGAGCGCGCTACAATTTATTTACGCAAACCTAATCGCTCGATCAATGAACGGTAACGACTGCTGTCTTTATTTTTTAAATAATCCAATAGCTTACGGCGCTGATTAACCATTCGTAATAAACCACGACGTGAATGGTTATCTTTTTTATGGGCTGCAAAATGTGGTGTTAAATGTAAAATATGAGCTGTTAATAACGCAACCTGAACTTCTGGTGACCCAGTATCAGTATCTGATTGGCGATATGCTTCGACAACTGCTTTTTTTTGTTCTGCTGTAAATGGCATTTATAATCCCTAAGATTAAATTAAAATTAAAGCCGTCTCTTGACGACTATTTTGTAAACTGACTTCCACGATATGGTGTAGAAATCAATATTTGTAAAAGAAGTGTAACTTTGACGCATTTACTACGTATTTATATTAAATATTTTTTTCGGAACTATTTTACCATCTAATTGCATTTCTCCCAACCCCAAAAAATCTGAGCCATGGTACATCCTTAAGGACCCGAGCTGTGATCCTAAACTTAATTCTAACTTTGAATGAATAGACTGCCCATATTTTATAGCGATGGCTTCTTGGTCTGACAAATACACAGAGGGTAGTTTTTCTAATGGCCTATCAACATTCATCAGACATTCGTACAAACTCGGTTCATTCATAGCCGTTAATTGTTCAATGGTCTTGGCTTGGGTAATATGGAATTGGCCTGATTCAATCCGACGCAAGGCTTTTACAGTTCCTCCACACCCTAAAAAATGACCAATATCCTCAGCCAATGACCTAATATAGGTCCCCTTGGAACAAAATACCTCCAAAATCAATTGATCAGGTATTCTAGTTGTAGCCTCAAAATCAGTTAACAGCGTTAGATCAATTATCTTTATTCTACGCGCCTTTCGCTCAATAATTATACCCTCTCGAGCCAACTCATAAAGCTTTCTGCCATTATGCTTTAACGCAGAATACATAGGAGGAACCTGCTCAATTTCACCGGTAAAAGTTTGTAAGCAAGTATGTATTTCTTCATATGAAAATAATGGAACGGGGCTCGTGGCTATAACAACCCCTTCAGCATCTCCCGTATCAGTCATAACACCCAGTTGAATCACTACCTGATAACGCTTATTATCATCAAGCATCAATCCAGATACTTTAGTAGCCTCGCCAAAACAAAGCGGTAATAATCCGGTTGCCAAAGGATCCAAACTACCTGTATGACCGGCTTTGTTAGCATTAAATAATCGCCTTACTTCCTGTAAAGCTTTATTTGAAGAAACTCCTAAACGTTTATCCAGCAATAAAATACCATGTACATTATTCCCGGATGTGCGTTTACTCATTTATCAGATTCATCTACATTAAGCTTGGTTACATCACTTAACAGCTCTGCCA
>CAJAHC010000177.1 GCA_903939355.1 uncultured Methylococcaceae bacterium
AATGCAATCTCTAGCGCCTGCGGGCTGCTTCACAATCGATTAAGCAATTTAAATCCCAAACTGAGATTTAAACTTTTGAATCTAAGCGCTGGGCTTAGTCAACAATTAATTTAGAAAAGCTCTCTTTGGCTTTGACGCTAAATTAACGGCAGTTCAAGATCTTAATAGAACTTTATAAGGCACCCTCTGAAACTACGCTTTATTTAAATAATGGTTCAGCCGGTATGTCACTTGGATTTTTAAAGAGCTCAACTAAGGAGTTTCCCATCGGAATACCAATGACTGAGCCTTTTGGTGGGATCGGTGCTAAGAACCATTTCTGATAAACATTTTTTAGCTCACCAGATTTCATCATGTCTTTAATTTGGTTATCGACCCCCGCCTTAAATACCGGATCATCCTTGCGCAGCATGATTGCAATCGCCTCAACACTTAATGGGTCACCGACGATTTTATAATCTCCAGGTGATTTACTAGCGGCAATATTTCCAGCTAGTATGTTGTCATCCATAGCAAAAGCATCGGCTCGATCAGACTCAACCAATAAAAATGCTTCGGAGTGATCCTTGGCATAGGTTACATCTAACTTAACGCCTTTGAGCTGTTCCAGCTTACGTAAATGCTGTACAGGGGTAGTACCAACGGTTGTAACAATTTTCTTTTTGATTACATCATCAGTGGAATTAATGCCAGAAGATTTTTTAACCGCATAGCGTGCCTCAGTTACATATGTTGTAACTGCAAAATCAACTTGCTCTTTTCTGGCGGTGGTATTGCTAGTTGATCCACATTCAATATCAATTGTCCCATTTTGGATTAAAGGAATACGATTTTGAGGTGTAACAGCCATGTAATTAATTTTGGCATTTGGGTATAGTTTTTTTAATATCCTCTCACATAATTCAACATGATAACCAGAATAAGCATTACTACCTACCATATAAGAAAGTGGTGCTGAGGATTCTCTTACGCCTACATTAACAATATTTAATTTTTTAATTTTTACATCAGTATTATTTGATTGAGCCTGCACATTAATAGAAATAAATAAAGTCAATAGAATTGGTAATGAGTACATTTTCATAATAATTTCCAGTAAGAAATAATAATTCGTTAAATTGCTTTTAAACTAACTTCTAGTGCCTTATCAAGTATTGCAATAGCACTATCAATTTCTTGATTAGATACAGTTAGGGGCGGCGCAATTCGCCATACAGATCCGCGCTCTGGTCGTCTGCGAATATTCATACTTAATCCTAACTCAAAACATTTTTTAGTGGTTAATTCGCCCAACTTATGGTGTGCCAATCGCGTTTTTCGATCTTGCACTAATTCAACGCCAAACAATAAACCTTCGCCTCTAATATCGCCAATACAATCATATTTATTTTGTAACTCAAGTAGTTTATTTCTTAAATATGCACCGGTAACGTTAGCTTTATCGATTAAATTTTCATTCTTAATGGTATCTAGTACCGCTAAGCCAACTGTAGCAAGTAAAGGATCTGAAACATGGCTGGTATAAAAAGAGAAGCCCTTCTCATAAATATCTTGTTCAATTTTTGGTGTAGTCACCACAGCTGCCAATGGAAGACCTCCACCCATTGTTTTTGATAGGGTCATGATATCAGGGACAATTCCAAATAAATCGGAGGCTGTTCTTTTCCCGATACGACCAAAGGCAGTCTGCGCCTCATCATAAATGAGTAGCATACCGCGATCATCGGCAGCCTTACGTAATGCTTGCATATAACTTTTTGGCGGAATTAGTACTCCACCTGCGCTAATTATTGGCTCGATAATAATAGCAGCGCCTCTACCTGTGGAAGCCATGTCAAACATTTTCAAGCCAATTTCTAGACTTTTCAATGCAGATTGTTCTGGGCCCAATTCTGGAATATAAGGACGATACATATTTGGCTCAGGTAATACGAAAACGCCCGCTGGAGGGACGCCATAACCTTTCCGATCACTCGCAAAAGAAACTGAACTTGCTACACCCGTAACCCCATGCCAAGATCCCCCAACAGCCAAAATCTCATAGCCGCTGGTATACATTTTTGCCATCCGTAAAGCAACTTCATTACTTTCTGAGCCGGTGTTTATAAAAATAGACTTAGTTAAAGATGGTGGCATCCACTCTGTTGCAACTTTAGCCGCTAATTGCGCCACAACCTCTGGAATCATTCCGCTAAACATATGAAAGGCTTTTTTACTGGCCTCATTTACAGCATTGATAATGGCAGGATGATTATGACCGATGGTTGCACACATCTGCCCCGAAGTGAAATCTAATATTTCACGGCCAGTATCATCAATTACGATCGTACCTTTAGCACTTTTAAAAAGATTAGGGAAAACATCTCCGCCGTATCTAACCATATACTCTTGTGCCGCAGCTCGAAGTGCCTTATCCATCTCCATTCTTCTTTCTATATTTTTTATGACGCTCAAAGCTATTTTTTAAAAAAGGGATATGACATTCTCCCTCGTTTTTCACTTTGAATCAAACTAATTTTTATCCCACCAGATTTTTCTTGCCTTTGCCTAGCGAACCATATTAAAGGGATGCTGGACTGAAATTGGCTACAAATTAAGGCGCTAATTGGACCAGTTTTAGAGACAAAGGAACAAAATAGAGTATCTCAACAAACTAGAGTACCCCGGTAGAGCCAGACCATGATGCCGCTTATGGGAAAAAATAGTTAGGGTGAACAGCAACTGTAAACCATGTGTCCGGTACGTACCAGTGAGAATTTGGCCTGCTCAGCACGATTCGAACGTGCGACCTGGGTGTTGATTTGCACATAAAACTGATCCAATTAGCGCCTTAATTTGTAGCCAATTTCAGTCCAGTATCTGTTTAATATACTCCGCTAGTGAAAGATGGCCTGATCATTTGGATGGGTTAAAGTTAGATACAAATGGCGGATCAGTATTAGATGCAAATTAACAGCCATGCTGCATAACTATCTTTCCACTCATCAAAAGTTGGGTCAACTTTACCGCCTCTAGACGTAGCGCACCCCGAAAATGAATCGGTAGTGATATTCAATATGCCAGAAGTGTAATTATTAG
>CAJAHC010000178.1 GCA_903939355.1 uncultured Methylococcaceae bacterium
AAAAAGAAATTAGCATCGATGTGCAGATAGTCGCAGCCAGTAACCGTGATTTAGAACAACTTGCACAAGAGGGTCTATTTCGGGCGGACTTATATCATCGCTTAAGTGTGTTTAAAGTCATCTTACCTCCACTGCGTGAAGCCGTTGAGGATCTAGATCAATTAGTGCCATTGTTTGTTGCTGAATACAACGCAAAAGCCGGACGCCAAGTGAAAAATATTCCTGAAGAGGTGTGGACTGCACTTAAGATGCATGACTGGCTGGGTAACGTCAGAGAGTTACGTAATGTTATTGAGCGTTGTGTATTATTTGCTGACGGACCGACCTTTCCCGCTCAATGGCTACAGTTAAAAAGACAGCCTGCCTATGCCACTACCATAAAAAATGAACCTCACTTAGAAAATAAGGATGGTCATACTCAAGCAAAATCTAATGAACAAGGTATATTCTTACCTTTAGATGGAAGTATGGCTCTGGATGATATGGATCGATTTATTATTAAAACCGCCCTGGAACGGGCCGACAACAATCTTACTGCCGCTGCCCGCGCATTGGGAGCAACTCGGGAAACACTGCGCTACCGGGTGCGAAAATACAATCTGAATACAGTAGATTGATTGTCAATAAAAGGCGTGCAAATAAGCACGCCCTAGATGGAATGGGTCTTAGGCTAAAATTGGTTTTTGCTTTACTTACTCATAACTTTCATTTTTGAATGATGCATAGACATCATTTGCATATGCTCAACTTTAATTAGCTCGAGCTGCTGGTCTTTCAACGCCTGTTTTTTCATAGGATCAGTTTCTGCAAGAATTTTATTTGATAAATCATGTATCTTCAGCATTTGCTCCTGCTTCATCTTTAAATGCGCCATCATTTTTGACTCATCCATTTTCATTTCAGGTTCACTTTGCGTTTGTTCAACAGCCGCAGAAACTTGACTGATACAAACCAGTACGAAAATGGTAGTTAACCTAGCAAGTATTTTCATGACATTACCTTTTAATTAAATTAATATTAACCATATCATCTTTATGGTAACTTGGCCATTCAATTTATTAATACACTCAATAACAGCATTTTGTGCAATCTAAATCAGTAACTATTAGCCATGCGGCTTATTCATACTTTATGTATTTAAATCGAGGATCTTCTGGCGTACCCTCTAAGGCGCTATCTACTTCCTTACCCGGCTGCCACATAATAATATCTTCTATTTTATGTGCCAACTCAAAATCTTTATTGGTAATGCCTTTTGCTGCATGATTCATTAATTTAACAATTACAAAAGCATAGGACACATTAAGATCAGGATGATGAAATGCTGCCTCTGCCAAATGTCCTACCGTATTAACCACCATCAATGTGCTTTTCCAGCCACTAGTTTTATATTTACGCCGAATCCACCCATTTTCAAGATACCAATGTCGTAATTCTTCCTTTAGTCTGATTTCAATCTCTTCATCAGTATAAGCTTCTTCGTTTTTACGCTCTCTCCAACCCATAATAATCTACCTTTTTAAAATAAAATGTCATCACAGAACAACAAGCTTTTAAAACCACCATTTTTCCGTAGTACTAACCGTACTTCAATATACCTGATAGCAGTCTTATAGAGATCAGATATAAATCTGTTTACTCATTTTAATTACTCTTTTACTGTAAACTTTAACATCAAAGCATAAAAAGAAATAAATACTGTAGCAATTCTATTTATCACAATTAGTGTGAAAAATGTTACTATTTTTTAAGTCTTAATAATTAATAAAAACTTTGAGACAAATTATTTCACCGATTTCTAAAATGGAAC
>CAJAHC010000179.1 GCA_903939355.1 uncultured Methylococcaceae bacterium
AATAAAAAATCAGCGTAATCCTGCGTCAATAAAATAATCAACAGCAGAAGGATTGCATCTGCCGATCATGGCCTGTTCATTTAACTGTGCAAACGGTCTTAACGATTTGCTGCGTAATACGCTAACAACCAATTTTTGAGCTTCCGCCAAAAGTTATCTTTCAATCTGCTTTCTTCTGGTACTCTGATGCCTATGATTGCATCATGGACAGTTGAAGTCATGTTACTGCTGAAGTATCGGTCTTTGGCCAATGAATCCTGAATTCTTCCAGCGTTAATTTCTTTTTTGGACCATTGTGGTGCCCATTTGATTTTATTGTGTTTTATCCAATAATGAGATTGGCAAGAGAAATTCCAGTTTCCTATCGATGGGTAGAGTGAAATTGATTGGCCATCAAAGATTAGTTGCCAATCCGTTGGAGAAAGCGGAGTGACAACCAGGTTTCCACATCCACAACAGCACTTATGCATCGCTGTCGCAAAAGCTATCGAAATGTAAATCGTCCCGTCCTTTAAATCATAAGGTATGCATTCTACGAATTCGTATTTGAGAATAATCTCTCGCATCATAGTTTATCCTCATTATCGAGCACATTGCCATCTATCGTGTATGTGCTGAAATGTTCGTTATCGTAATCTTTGTAAAAGCCGAATAACTTTTTCCACTTAATCACAGCCAGAGCAGCATTAAATGAGTTAAGATCGGCAATCTGAATATTTTGAGAGTACTCATCATCTCCATTAACATCCGAGAACGGGATTCTGTTCTTGGTCCGCACATGATCGCGTTTGTTAACCGTGCTGGTGGTTACCCTTAAAACACCAATCAAAAATTCGTCTATTAGTTGCACTCCCATTCCCACATCAATGAAAGATGTGCCCCATTCTTCCAATCGTTCTACGATGGGCAGTTTGTCCATGCCTCTATCGAGACAAAGAAAAACAAAATTCATGCCCTGCAGCTGATTAATATTTTGGGAGTCAAGATAATTATCATGAGGAAAGATATTTCGGCGCATTCTCGAATACAATTCTGAGAAATAAACCACCTTCTTTGATCTTTTGCTTAGTTCATCAATCGACGCCGCACCAGGTGACCTAAAGGCGTTGTGATTCAAAAACTCATCTCCGTCAAAAAGATGAATTTCCCTTACAGGAGTTTTGGCTACCAAATCTAATATATATGAACCAGTACCGCCAAGGCCCACAATTGCAATTTTCTCAAGCTCCAGTTTTCTGGTGATTGCTGTGATTCCAGCCCTACTTGATGCCGTATCAACATAATTGAACACCGATTCCTGTTCGCAGGTCGCGATGACCGGGAAAATCTTTGCTGTGACTCGTGGATCAATTGTTTCAGCGGGACCGGAAATGATGTCCGCATATGTCATCATCTTTGTGTAGTAATCCTTGTAGCCACCATTCGGCTTGGCTGAGAATGAGTGATTGACCACGAGATCCTTGTCAAGTGTTTGATCCCCACTTTGGTGTTTAATTTGCCTAATCTCCGACCCGTCGTGGTAACAAGGGTAATCTCCTATAAAACAGGCAACATGAGTATCCGGTGTGGTTGTCATCTCGCCAGCCAAATGCAATCCTGAAACAAGAGTTCCAAGCTTAACCTCCTTATTTGAATTTACGTACGGAACATTTTTAATCAGTAAGAAGTTCGATCTAACCTCGATGTCATAGCCATCATCTCTTAATTTTTTTAAATCAGCATTACGATCTATTAGTTGCTGTGACATTGAAGATCATCCCTTCTTTAATTTTGATAGACTGGCCAGCTTCTAACGTGCCTTGAGGTTTATTATCATTGCCCCTCCGATATGTTACTGTGTAGAGGGTGTCTGTACCCGCCGGAGGCAAGTCATCGGCTAACGCTACAATTTCAGAATATGACATTTCTCTTTGAGTCACCATTTTCTGCCGCGTATTCACAAAAATTGTG
>CAJAHC010000180.1 GCA_903939355.1 uncultured Methylococcaceae bacterium
TGCGTATTTCAATTGCCTTGTCCGCTCTTGATGTTAGTCAATGAGCGTAACCAATTGATTTAGCATTGGCGATCTTTTAGCCGCGAATGTTTGTGGCCAAAAGATCGCTTCTATTATTTGCTGACTACATTAATTTTGCGCAGAAAACAAACAGCTCGGGAATAATTATAGTTACATTTCAGATTTGTTAAGAATATTGCTTTCCATTTCAGATACTCGTTTTTCGAGGTCTTCAAGTTTTGAACGGGTTTTAGCTAATACCATTTTTTGTACTTCAAATTCTTCACGGGTAACCAAATCCAGTTTACCTAATGCGCCTTGTAAAATGGCTTGGAAGGTTTTCTCCAAATCATCTTTAAGGTTACTTAGGCCCGGAGGGATGGCGCCTGCTAAACGGTTGGCAATATCATCAATAGCTTTAGGATCAAACATTAGTGAATCTCATCTTAATTTGGAATTTGCAGATTGGGTCTTACGTAATAAGAATCCCAATCCATTGTATTGTTTAGGGAAATGCTTTTTTAAAAAACTCAGGTTGTGCTAAAGAGGCTTTGTGTATATCGATATTATAGTAAACGGTTTCAAATTTTTTGTTTGCTGAATCTTGTTCTCTGAATGATGATAAGTCGGTTTTGCTCGCAATTGTGGCGCTCCACCAACCAGAGGGATACAAGCATTGAGGAAAAAACAAGGTTTGTAAGTGATTAAAACCACTTGTGTTCATTGCGTTACGCATTTCACCGATCAGTTTCATGTTGAAAAGTGCTGACTCACTTTGTTGTACGATCATGCCGTTTTCGGAGAGACAGTTAAAACAATCTCGGTAAAAGTCTTCGCTAAATAAACCCAAAGCAGGTCCAATAGGATCGGTGCTATCAACGATGATTATGTCAACTGAGTTAGGTGCGGCATCTTTTACCCACTTAATGCCATCAATAAATTTTAAATCAGCTCTTGGGTCATTATTGGACTCACACAGTTCAGGAAAATAAATTTCTGCAAGACGGGTAACACGCTCATCAATATCAATTTGCACCGCTTGTTCCACAGAAGGGTGCTTTAACACCTCTCTTAAAGTACCACAATCACCGCCACCGATGATCCACACCCTTTTAGGTGCAGGATGGGTATATAAAGCCGGATGACTCATCATTTCGTGATAAAAAAAGTTATCCCTTGTTGACACCATGGTGCAGCCATCGATCACCATCAAATTGCCGAAAGTCTCGGTTTCATAAATTTCAAGATGCTGAAACTCAGATTGTTCTTCGTGTACTTTTTGTTTTATTTTTAATGAAAAAGCCGAGCCAGTCGCAGGGACTTGTTCGGTAAACCATTGTGATGGGTTCATGTTTGGGATCCTGAAAAAATAAACGAATAAATAAGTCGCCATTATATTAGAATTTGGCATCTTTTAGATATAAAACGGAGTTTTGAGTGAATTTAAGTCAGAATGAAATCTGGTCAATTGAACAATCGACAGATACTTACGCAATAAATAATTGGGGTGATGGTTATTTTTCTATTAATGCCCATGGGCATGTTTGTGTAAAGCCGACGTCCAATAAGGAGATAGAACTCGATTTATATGAAATTGCCCAGTCACTTAAGGATAAAAATTTATCCTTGCCAGTGTTGGTTCGTTTTACTGATATTTTAAAAGATCGGGTAACTCGTCTCGCTGACGCTTTTGAGAAAGCTTGCGTTAGTCATAATTATCAGGGGCAATATACGCCTGTTTACCCTATCAAGGTTAACCAACAGCGGCAAGTAGTTGAAGGTATTTTGTCGGCCGAGAAAATTGGTTTGGAAGCCGGGAGTAAGCCAGAGTTGCTGGCTGTTATGGCCTTGTCAAATAAAGGTTTGGTGGTTTGCAATGGCTATAAAGACAGAGCTTATATACGCTTGGCTTTGATAGGCATAAAAATGGGTTTGAATCTTTTTCTGGTGATTGAAAAGCCACTTGAGCTTGAA
>CAJAHC010000181.1 GCA_903939355.1 uncultured Methylococcaceae bacterium
GCCGGTGTAAATTTGAATGATAGTGGAAAAGTACTTATTAGTATTCGTGATGCCGATAAAGCCAAGGCGCCGGATATTGCCAGAATGTTGGTAGATAAAAAATATGAGATTGTTGCAACAGGAGGTACTGCAAGGTTTCTTAAGGAGTCGGGAATTCCTTGTGAGGTGGTTTATAAGGTTAATGAAGGACGACCTAATACCGTTGACATGATTAAAAATGATCAGATTCAGCTCATTATTAATACGACCGAGGGTAAAAAAGCAATTTCAGATTCTTTTACTATGCGCAGAGAAGCTCTCCAGCATAGGGTAACTTATTACACTACGATGGCTGGTGCACGTGCCGCTTGTTACGCGTTGGGTGAATTAGATGCAGGTGATGTGAATTGCTTGCAAGATTTGCACAAAACCTGATTTGAAGAAACTAAGGCACTTCGCATAAATATTGTTGCTTTTTATTTGGAGCGGTCTTAGTTCAGAAATTTATTAATGGAGCTTAAGATATGAACAAGGTGCCTCTCACCGTTAAAGGTGCAGAAAAATTGCGTGTAGAATTGGATGAATTAAAATCTGTTGTCCGTCCGCGCATTATTGCATCCATTGCAACTGCGCGTGCGCATGGCGATTTAAAGGAAAATGCTGAATATCATGCCGCAAAGGAGCAGCAGAGTTTTGCAGAGGGACGAATTGCTGAAATTGAAAGTAAACTTGCTAACGCACAAATAATTGATATCACCAAAGTTGATGCTAATGGCAGAGTGGTATTTGGTGCAACGGTAGAAATAGAAGATGTTGAGTCTGGTAAAAAAGTCATTTATCAGATCGTGGGCGAGGATGAAGCTAGTATTAAGGAAGGTCGTATTTCGATTGGATCGCCAATCTCACGAGCATTAATTGGTAAAGAAATAGAGGATGTGGTTACGGTTAAAGCGCCGGCGGGTAATGTTGATTATGAAATTATCTCAATTAAATACATTTAATTAAGGCGAAAGAAATACTGTTATTTCCCTCTCCCCTTGATTAATTAGGGTTTTATTTATTAGGGTTTAGTCGGTAAATAACAGCTATTTGACCAATTGACTGAATGAGCTCCGCGCCTGAATCAGTGCATATTTTTTCAGTAATTAATTTGCGCTCATCGCGTTCTGCGCGGATTCTTACTTTAAGTAATTCGTGTATATTTAGAGCCTGATCAAGCTCTGCTAAAACACCAGTTGTAAGTCCTGATTGTCCAATCATAACTACGGGTTTTAACGTATGAGCTTCAGCTCGAAGTTTTTTCTTATTTGCAGCGTTCACGCGTAATTCCTAAATCAAAAATTCAACGCACACTATACAACAGATTATGGGTCGAAGTAAAAGTAGTAGCCGCTGGATGGCGGAACATTTTGAGGATGAGTACGTCAAAATGGCTCAAGCCCAAGGCTATCGGTCTCGAGCAGTTTTTAAATTAAAAGAGATTCAAGAAAAAGATCAACTTATTAAACCTGGAATGAATATTGTTGATTTAGGCGCTGCTCCGGGAGGTTGGTCGCAGTTCGCGAGGCAATTGTTGGGTAAAAAAAACAAACTTATCGCGCTAGATATTTTGCCAATGGATGCCTTGGAAGGGGTTGATTTTATTCAGGGTGATTTTCGAGAAGAATCGGTCATGGAAGAGCTTTTTATTGCTTTGGAAGGTTTACCTGTTGACTTAGTGATGTCCGATATGGCTCCAAATATGAGTGGTAATAAAGGGGTGGATCAGCCGCGGGCCATTTATTTAGGCGAGTTGGCTTTAGATACTGCTAAAACTGTCTTAATGAAAAATGGAAGCTTTTTGGTTAAGTTGTTTCATGGTGAAGGTTTTGAGGCGATTCACTCCGAGATTCAGCGTAGCTTTACAAAAGTAGCTATCAGAAAACCAAAAGCTTCAAGACCAAGAAGTAATGAAGTTTATATTTTAGCCAAAGGGTTTAAATGACCTTTTTTAGTCCTTATATCTTGAATATCAGGAAGGAGCTAATTATTTGCTGGCCTCCAGTTAAATAACGACAGTCAGGAAAGTCAACTTCTGATATAATTAATCAGTTTTTTTAAACCGGGAGCCTTTAGGGCCTAGGGTGTGTATGTGAATGATATGATGAAAAATATAATCTTGTGGGTGGTCATTGCTATTGTATTGATGTCCCTTTTTAATAATTTTGGCTCACAAGGAGATAGAACTGACTCAGCATTATCCTATTCACAATTTATTGAATCGGTGAAAGCTGGTCAAATTCAACAGGTGATGATTGATGAGCATATCATTAAGGGTAAAACTCAGGTCGGACAACTGTTTAAAACATATGCACCGAACGATCCTCATTTAATTGATGATTTACTGGCAAATGGTGTTGATATAAAGGCTGTCCCACCTGAGCAACCTTCTATGTTAATGCAGTTGTTGGTGTCTTTTGGCCCGATGTTGTTGCTGATCGCTGTTTGGGTTTTCTTTATGCGTCAAATGCAAGGTGGCGGTGCTGGTGGACGTGGCGCTATGAGCTTTGGTAAAAGTAAAGCGCGAATGCTGGAAGAAGATCAGATTAAAGTAACTTTTGCTGACGTTGCCGGTTGCGATGAAGCAAAAGAAGAAGTTGTAGAAATGGTTGATTTTCTTAGAGATCCGGCTAAATATCAAAAATTGGGCGGTAAGATTCCACGCGGCGCTTTAATGATTGGTCCTCCTGGAACAGGTAAGACTTTATTGGCCAGAGCAATTGCTGGCGAAGCTAAGGTACCTTTCTTTACTATATCGGGCTCTGATTTTGTAGAAATGTTTGTAGGTGTTGGTGCGTCTCGCGTTCGTGATATGTTTGAGCAAGCGAAAAAACATGCGCCTTGTATTATTTTTATTGATGAAATTGATGCTGTGGGGCGTCAGCGTGGTGCCGGTTTAGGTGGCGGCAATGATGAGCGCGAACAGACATTAAATCAGTTATTGGTTGAGATGGACGGTTTTGAAGGTAATGAAGGCATTATCGTTATAGCC
>CAJAHC010000182.1 GCA_903939355.1 uncultured Methylococcaceae bacterium
AAGCAATTATCTAGCAACACCCTGGCCCCTCTTGACGATCAAGAGTTCATATTACCTTTGAAGTAATAACTTAGAACTTTAAACAACTATTATTTCTGATTAAGCTTTCATGGAATGATCTCTTTCATTGTTGACATATCTTCATGATTTTTCGGTTTATTAGACGCGTGAAGTTCTATATCATCTATAATAAAATTCTCTTTAGAACTCAATTCTAAATCAATTATATTAATATCAAAATCATCTTTGGAATTGATTAACTCCTTACCTGTTGGATATAACTCATCAAGAATGCCTGTATGCGAGGACATTCGTGAATGCTTACTTTTAACCCTTATTTTCTTCATGTATATCCAGCCAGCAAGACAAAGAGAGATAAAGGCAAATACACTTATAAAAGGCATATAAATTGAGCTTTTTTTCTTTGGAAAGGGTAGCTTTTGTTCCTTAATTAATCCAGCTTTTGGTGGCTTGATATTATCAATACTATTAACACCTACCCGCTCATGCTTTTCACTCAGTACAAGAGGATTTGTATTAGGGAGTATTGGGGTTGGTATTTTTTGCCTTACTGATATTTGCTGTTGTTGTGATAACGCATTGGCTTCAATTTTAAGCTCATCAACGGTTCTCTCTAATTGTGCAATTCGAGATTGAAGCTGATTTATATCTTCAACTTTCTGTTCAACCAAAGGTGAAATGGCTAAAGGCGCTTTTTCTAAAACACCGTTAACAACACTATCCGGTACTAATACAGTAGGAGCAATCACTGATTTATCAATGATTACAGACTTGTCATTCGAATACTTTAACTTTTGGATTGGATTGTCAGAAACGCTCAAAGAGTCAACACTGGGTATTTTTAGATAAGCCCCAGTGATTAATTTTGTATGTTTTCTGTCGCTAAAAGCATCTGGATTATTATTTATCAAGCTTGCCTGCATTTTTTTTGCAGACACTCCAAAATACTTACCGAGATAGTGACTAACTCTCGAAATAGTATCGTCTTTTTTAATGGGTCCAATTTCATTGTCACCGATTAACCTAGCATGCAAACCTGCTTCCAGGGTCACCGTGCTAGGAGCCTGTATATCTGGTTTTTTAAGGTTAGGTTCTAATTTTAGTGCTTTAATAATATTCGTTGAAACTCTGTTTCTTGAAACTTGACCACTAAGCACTATTTTGTAATGACGTATTTTTTTTTCACTTCCGGAATTAATCTCAACCAACAAATCCAACACAGGCTTAGTAACTTTTGATTTTGATGTGAAGGTAATTGAAGTGCCAACTCTTTTGAAATTTACGTCATTTAAAACATTCTGCCAAGCGATATTCTGTTGTTTATAAATGTCGGGCGATGCTACTTTTACATAAATATCAGAAGGTTTTTCATTCGACCGTAAATGAAAAGGGATTTCACCATTAAGTTTCTCATTAAGCGTAGAATCAACTTCGATATCACCAATTGAAAAACCACAAACCGAAAATGGGGCCAGCACCAAAAAAAGGAACAGGTTAAAGCTTATGTATCGACCTTTCATTAGATAACCTTTGTGGTTTTTATTAACTTAATATATGGCTTATCTTGCAGAATACGAGACAATTACTAGAGTAAACCAATTGCTAATAATTCTTTTGTTATTTTTATGACACTTATTAAATAATTAAGAAGTCACATCTCATTTCCCAGCACTTGATTATTATTTTGTGCTATCCAATGTAGATGCAGTCATCAAGAACCATTGTTCAAACTCGTTCAACCACTACACCTTAAGAAACTGATACTCAGAAACTAAATTTTCAGAAAATCGTTCATAAACAATAAAGAACTGTTGGTGGAACAGCTTTCTCAAGCCTAGCGGCCCTATCAGGCACGTATTCATAACTTTCCTCGGGTACATCTTGAAGATCCCCGAAAAATACCGTGCAAAGGTCAACAATGCCTTCAGAACCAGCCTCATCTATTTTTTTTAGTGCAATTGTTCCTCCTTGGTTAAAGACACTAATCCCCAGTTTAAAATAATTTGAACTACTATTAGCCATATCTTGAATACGCCAGCGCATCCTAATACTCTCTAATTTCCTCACATTTACGTCTATATTTTTGAAACTTTCAAGCATTGTCTCTGCTGTTTTTGGCTCGAGCTCTATTAATTTCTGCTCTTGACCCGTGCTAGTTGAAATCATTGTAATTCTAGACCTATGACTAAAAGTAGATTCTAATAAGACTGTCTCCCCCATTGCCAACAAATCCTCAACACCTGCCATCCAGTCTTTCATATCGCGAGAAGCGAAGAAAGTTTCTAAGTCTCGGCAACTCACATGTAAATTAGCTGCTAGGAGTTTAAAAAATTGATACTCTGCATCCCATTTTTTTTGTTCAATTTCATTTCTCGCCATTATCCCTTTATTAGTTTCAATGATTATTGCATTCTTTTTTTCTAAATCATCAAAATTTACTTTTGTAGGGGAATACCTATCATAATTAATTGTCCTATGCGCAGGATCTGCAAATTTATTTTCTTTGTAAATCTCTTTATAGCGCTGATTTTCTATTTCAATTCGTGTATTAATTGCTTCAATATCTTTTTTCATAGCAATTTTTAGTGCATTTTTATTTTCAATATATTCTTGTTTTTTAATAAATTCGTCTTTTTTGGCCTTATTGCTAGCCTGGATATCTGCTTGTTTTGTATCGAAACTATCACGAATTTTCTTATTCTCAGCTCGAACCCTTGCAGCTTCATTTACGTTGTACTGGTTAATGCTTTCCTGATTGACTCCGTCAACCCTAACTTTCTCTGCTGCTTCGAAATTTGTCCTACTTGCTTGATTTCCATCTCTAACTCCCTTGTTTCTCGTTTCAAGTAGTTGGGAGAACAATGCTTCATTACTTTTAAATTGATTCTCTTGTTGCCTAAACAATTCAGCAGCCTGCCCATCTTGGATTATAGCCTCAGCATATTTGGCTTTTAATAACCCATATAGCCTCCCTTCCTTATCTCCCTTTGATTTCTGACTAAAAAAACCTTTAGCTCCACCCACCTGACGTAAGGGTTCATCATTAAATTGGGCGGTATCTATCACTGCGTCGCCACTATATTCACCAATAAGCCAGGCAACAGTATCTCCAAGCTTAGGGTTGTTTTCACTAACCATTCTTTTTAAAATATTATGCGCCCTCTTAGAACCTGCGCTTTGACTACTAAAAATAGCTTTTATTTGCCTTTCATAATCAGCTAAAGCTTGGCCTATTAGAGTAGGCATTACTGAGTGCCCTTTTGACCCATTGAATTTAGAATCTGCATGTTTGTTAAATTTTTCTTTCTCATCCCTAGAACTATCATAACCTCGTGCTGACTCAAGAGTGCCATTGAAAGCATTTGCGCTCACAAGAGTTGCAGTATCAAATGATAATTCCGCATCATAACGTGCCTCGTCTGTGGGTGCCGCATCAGCCTTGTCGACATTGTTCTCTAGGGTGTTAAGTATCCAAAGTGGCTGCAATGGCTCTGGCACAAGCGCTCTAGTCTTAGAGTATTTTGCTAAGTCCTTTAATTGATACGATCCTCCAAAACAGATGCCAGAGCCTTCTAGTGAGTCTGTTATACCTATACCACTCCTTATATTTTGCGTAGGCCATGGAACCGGTGATGCCCAATATACAACAGCAGTTATATAGGTCATGCGATTAAGATTCCGCTTAAGCTCTTTATTTCCTTCGACTTTGGCAAGAGGTTCTGATTTCTCCCCAAGCCCACCAATTTCTGCAGACGCTGCCACACTGAGTGACAAATCATACTTTTCGTACAAGATCCGGGTATCTTGTGTCATCACTACAAACCTTGTGATAGTTTCTGTAAATGTTCTTAAAAATGCTGGGTAAACTGCCTGAGAACGAACTGTTACAGGCTTATAACTGCCGTTCGCACAGGCCTTAGCACTTGCCTCAACTGATGCTCCAACTAATCCACAAGCATTGGCTGCAGCACTGGCTGAAGCCGTCAGCTCAACCCCACCCTCACCACAGTAATCGGTTATGCGGATACAAGATGAAATTACTGGTTTTATATTACCTTTAATAAATTTTAAATTATTTTTAAGAATAAGTGCTTCATCTTTCATACCCTGGGTTGAACTGGAATCGGCAATAAACTCGTCTAACCATATAAAAAATTTCTCGGTAGATCTAAGTTCGCTAAATCCAACGGAAGTAAAATAACTCTTAATACCAGTTCGTAGTGGATTCTTGTTAACTAGATTGGCAGCCTGTGTTTTAAAATAGTCTTTATTATTACCGCCAGTAGAAAGCAAAACTTTTAAACCTTCTCGTGCTTCACTTCTATCTGCAAAAACTTTGGGCGCATAATCTTCGGCGTAATAATGTCTTGCAGTGAATCCTGCGTTTGCAGTCAATCCAGCTTTCGCTTCGACCTTGGCCTCCGCACTGAAATCCTTACCAGCCACCTCCATATCAAAAGAGATACCAGCCGTCACACCAACACCAATAAATATATCTCCACTGACACCTCCTGACCAAGAATATCCGCGGCAAGTATTAAGCAAGTAGGGAAAGGGCACTTCATATTCACCTTTTTTCGATAGTATTTTCGGTGGCCCAACCTGAGCAATTATTAATACCTTGTCAGTTAGACCAGCATTAACTTTAGCTGTCATGTGAGTCGAAAAAACCCCTAATAACAACATCGCAGGATCAACCTCAACCTCAACCCCAACTTCCGCACCCTTTCCTTCAAAACAACACTGGCTCTGTCCTTTAAAATCAAGGCCTGACGATAAAAAAAAATCTCTAGTTATAGCTTGTCTCTCTGCGTCAGTTAACTTATCATCCTTGTTAGCTTGAGCTTTTCCCGCTGCAACACTTAATGCTTTAAGTTTATCGCTTTTAAGTTTATTTCTTACCCAATCAAAAACACCCATGACAAATCTCCGACTTAGTGGTATTTATAAATGCTATTACTTACTATTTTTAAAAAATAGGATGATGCTCATAAACTTATAAATCAATCTGAAATTAAAAGAGTACTAACAGCAGTTTATTTCAATTATGGATACACAAAAGCCTAATCACTTTTTTCTGATTCCATGTTGCAATTAGTTTAACAATAACATTTATTAAAAGCTAAAATCAACCTAGAAAAATGCAAAACACTTGGTTTTAAGATCCAATATCTGTTAGAAACAGTTACCCATAAAAATAAATTGTATTAGCAACAAGCTCTAATCTGAAAAAAATTAAAATATCAGTTAAACGGAATAACAAAACAACAAATTATAATCACGTCCTACAAGCCTTCACTTTCTGATAATGCAATTATAATGCAACATAAAAAACCTGCTGAACCAACACTGGAACAGAGCACTATGATTGAAGATGCAGTGATATTACATCAATCTGGTCAATTAGATACGGCAGAAATTCTATACAACAAATTGCTTAAGTTTTTACCTTGCAATACAACAATATTAACCAATTTAGGAACGATTACACTCCAAAAAGGCAATTTACAGGATGGCTTGATAACCATCGAAAAGTCACTACAAATCAACCCCCACCAACCTAACGCACTAAATAACAAAGGCAATGCTCTGCAAGATCTAAATCGACTGGATGAGGCGCTGGCAAGCTATGAACGTGCTATTGCCTTCAAACCCGAGTACGCCGAAGCCTACTGCAATCGTGCGACCACCCTACAAGCACTGAATCGCCCTAATGAAGCCCTGACAAGTTATGACCATGCCCTCATCCTAAAACCCGATTATGCCGAAGCCTACTCCAATCGCGGAACTACCCTACAAGACCTAAATCGTCCAGATGAAGCACTGGCCAGCTGTGAGCGAGCTATTTCCATTAACCCGGATTTTGCAGAAGCCTATTTCAATCGAGGGAATGCTTTGAAAGACCTCAATCGACTAGATGAAGCAATATCAAGTTTTGAGCAGGCCATTTTTCTCAAACCCGATTTTGCTGAAGCCTACTCCAATCTTGGTAATACCTTGAAAGACCTTAATCGACTCAATGAAGCACTAGCTAGTTATGAGCATGCAATCATCCTCAATCCTTTTTATGCAGATGCCTACTACAATCGTGGTATTGCTCTCCAGGACCTTAATCTTCTTGATGAAGCACTGACATGTTATGACCGTGCTATTGTCCTTGATTCTAATTATGCTAAAGCCTATTCCAATCGTGGGACCACTCTGCAAGACCTCAATCAACTAAATGAAGCACTGGCAAATTATGAACATGCCATTATCCTTAAACCGGATTATGCTGAGGTATACTGGAATAAATCTCTACTTAAACTCCTTATGGGAGAGTATTTAGAAGGGTGGCAACTTTATGAATGGGGATGGAAATCGTTTGCAAGAAAACCGTTAAGAAATTTTGACGAACCTTTATGGTTAGGTAATGAATCTCTAAGAAATAAAACAGTGCTGATTTATCCAGAACAAGGATTGGGGGATTATATTCAATATATTCGTTATGCTGTTTTAGTTGAACAGTTAGGCGCAACAATTATTCTTGAAGTGCCTTTAGCACTAATGGCACTTTCTTCAACTCTAAAAGGTCAGTTTACTCTAATAGAATGTGGAAAGACGTTGCCTGATTTTGACTATCAATGTCCTGTCATGAGTTTACCCTTAGCATTCAAGACCACAGTAGAAACTATTCCAGTACAACTGCCATATCTTTATGCTGATGAATATAAGAAACAACAGTGGCAGGTAAAGTTAGGTAAGAAAACAGTCACAAGAATAGGGTTGGTATGGTCAGGTTCTAGCATACACAAAAATGATCAAAAGCGCAGTTTATTGCTTAAACAGTTTGAAACTTTTCTAAATTTTCCACTAGAGTTTCATTGTTTACAAAACCAAATCAGAGAAATTGATGTTAAAACTTTAACAGAATTTCCTCATATCCATCAGCACCAAGATGACTTGCTCGACTTTTCTGATACTGCTGCACTAGTTGACGCCATGGATATTATTATTTCTGTAGATACTTCAGTGGCTCATTTAGCAGGCGCAATGGGCAAGCAAGTATTCATATTACTACCGTATGCTCCTGATTATCGCTGGCTGTTAGATAGAGCGGATAGTCCTTGGTATCCAACAGCAAAGTTGTTCAGGCAAGCAGAAATGGATAACTGGGAAGCTGTTATTATTAAAATTTCGAAAATCTTATTAACCGTATAGACATATTTTCAATATCAGAACCTATAAGATAACACTATGATTGATTCGAAAGAGTGATGTTCATACACGCATACTACTCAAACGTCATTCAAGTCCTCACAACGCAAAAGGTTGACCACTTTTTATGGTTCTTATTTCATTTTTGCCCAAGATAATGATTTTGAACTTTAGAATAATTATAAAAATACCCTAACTATTTAACCCCTATAAAAACAACAACCTTCTATCTTATGATGTACTATCTTTTAATAGAGTTAATAATAGACCCTTTCTGTATTACCCAAAATTTTGTAATCAGTCATAATTAATGTATCAGCCAGAACTCAAATAACCTATTTAACACATAATGATTCATGCGGTTATTTCATCAGTAAAGAGAGTAAATATGTACGAGCATTTAGAAACTGCCAAAAATACAGAGGGCCTTAAGCGAGTTGTGGTTGATCCCGTGTCTCGTGTCGAAGGACACGGTAAAGTGACGTTACTGTTAGATGCCGAGAATAAGATACAGCAAGCCAGACTCCATATTGTAGAGTTTCGTGGCTTTGAGCGTTTCATACAAGGCCGTCCGTATTGGGAACTACCCGTTTTAGTGCAACGTTTGTGCGGTATCTGTCCCGTTAGCCATCATTTAGCGGCGGCAAAAGCGATAGATCAAT
>CAJAHC010000183.1 GCA_903939355.1 uncultured Methylococcaceae bacterium
AACGGCGTCAAGTCATTTGGAACCTATGTTTCGACCCCTTGTTGGGTCGAAACGAGGTGACGAGGACGAATCGGGGCAGCCGAAGGCATTGGCGGTCGCGTAATTTTTTGCTGATTTTTCGAGCAGGAAGCCCGGAAAAATATTTCGCAAAAATAGCGACTCCCTTCTTGATGCTAAAGCAGATGGAGGCGGTCTATATTTACGCTTTCGTAGCAACGATAAAAGTCCCGTTTTTTTTCTTTAGATTCAAGATTGCTGGTGTTTCAAATAAGATAGTGTTGGGTAAGTATCCAAGTCTTACATTGGCAAGGGCTAGAGTTTACGCACGTAAACATCGATCTACTATAGATGCTGGCGCAAATCCTGCAATTATCAAACGCGACGATAAAGCAAAAGATGCAGCTAAAGCATTGGCAGATAAAACAGCATCAACAGTTATTCAGCTAGTTGATCAGTTTTTCACACGCAAGATTAATGGTAGATGTAAAACAGCCCACGCTATGCTATTGCGTGTTGATAAATATCTTATACCAGCAATAGGTAAATTAAAGATTGCTGATGTACAACCTATGCATATTTCAAGCATGTTAAATAGTATTGTTGATGCTGGCGCACCGACAACAGCAAACGATATTCTAGGTTTCTCAAAGCAGCTATTTAATCAAGCTATCAAGAATCACACTATCTTACATTCACCAGCAGCGGCTTTTAATTACTCAGATGCTGGCGGTATTGAATTACCAAAAAAGCGATTTTTAACAGAATATGAATTGATAGAATTATTTAAAGCAATGTCAGTAGCGGATAAATTCACAAGACATCATTACTTAACCACAAAGTTACTATTATTGATTGGCTGCCGTAAAGGAGAGTTATTCAAAGCTAAGCGGTCAGACTTTGATCTGATCAATGCCGTATGGATATTGTCACCAGAAAACAAAAAAAACATGGCATCAACCATACCATTACGCAATCAGGCCTTGGAGATCATCACCGAGTTGATGTTATTTAAAGAAAATGAATATCTATTGCCAACGTATCGCACTACTATGGCTAAAACTGGTCATGTCAGCGATTCATATCTAAATAAACCGATTAAAGAAATTGTTTACCCATTAATGGCAGATGTGCCACCTTTTACAATTCATGATTTACGTCGCACAATGCGTACACACTTGGGCAAAATGGGCGTGGATAGGTTTGTTGCCGAGAGATGTTTAAATCATAAAATTGCTGGTATGGAGGGCGTTTATGATGCTGGCGATTACTTACCCGAGAGACGAGTGGCATTGAATAAGTGGGCGGAGTTTTTGACTGCTTGTGAGGCACGGGCAGATTATTGAAATACTATAGTTTTTGGCAAATACAACCACAACAAAACAAATGGCAAATACTGCGCCATATTTATGACAAAAGTTAATTAGAAAAAAACATCCCTTAAAAATAAGCACCTAAAAAGCATTTTTTGAAATATAGTACCTTTACCTTAAATATTTATTGTTTTTTTAAGGTGACACTATATGATCCACATAGCGTTTTAAGAAACATACAGAAACGCAATGCAGCAGTACAACAACAAATTTTCTCAGGACGAGTTGTTACACCGCTTACTTACTAATCTTTTTTGCGCCACAAAAAGTCTATGAGTGATCACGGGCTTTTTAGTAACACGATGTAATTATGTATAAGTTGAGTAGATCATGTCAATACAAAATAAACGTAATGACACTCTATTACACTCTATTACACCGTTTTACAGCGCATTAAAGAGAGGTAAAAACCTATATAGGAATTTTACTTATGGCAATAGCCGCGCAAGTTTTACGTTTCAACACAGTCTGTTCAAGAATGGACATCTCAAGATCAACTCTTCACCGCATCATCAAAGCTGGTGGTCTAAAAACAGTTAAATTGTCATCACGGGCGGTGGGTATTC
>CAJAHC010000184.1 GCA_903939355.1 uncultured Methylococcaceae bacterium
TAAGGATTTGTTATTTGTTGACAATCTGCTTGTCGGCTTTTATAGTATCGACTCACTATTAGTGATCTAAGCAAATTCTTAATGTCAAATGTGTAACTTATTGATGATGGTTTTAACTTGTTAAATAGATTTAGCCTTTCTATTTTGAGGCAGTTTACCTTAGATTACCCTATGCTATATCCAGCGAAATTTAGATTGCCGTGCTTTCACAATAACAACTAACTATTAAGGGGAAACACATGAGCTTTAAACACATAGTTGCAGTGCTATTGCTTTCAACCTGCTCATTGACAAATGCTTATGCGGCTGGAGAGCCTGTTAATGAGGATTTATCTCTGCTTTTTATGCTTTCTGACGAGTTGATTGATTTGGGTAAGCAGCATGATTCAGCGGGCTTTATAGAGTTTGTTGATATGGCTTTAAAGCTTGCCGCAGAGAACAGAAACAATTCCCTTATATTGCCTCGTGCCAGTGCTAAATTTAGAATAGCTAAATACGCAGTAAAAGAAGGTCATTTTAACGAAGGCATAGCAGCTGTTGAAGAAGTTAAATTAATCTTGTTGAGAAAAAGAACGCTAAGATGGGATGGGGGTTCTTAAGATTGCTTAATCATGGATGTGTTAATTATCCCATTGTAGATTGATTCACCTTACTAAATTAAGCCAAAAACGTATTAGGAGCTACACGATAACATTGAGCAACCTGCTCGCTGCCTTGCCCAGTCGGGTCGTTTGGCAGCCAATGCTTCTTTGTCGGGTTGTTCGTCATAGGGCTGGCGAAATAAAGCCAGTAATTTCTCTATCATTGAAAAATCACCTTGCTCTGCTTGGTCAATGGCGAGTTGGGCAAGGTAGTTTCGTAGGACATATTTAGGATTAATCTTGTTCATTTGCAGTTGTCTTTCGGTATTCGAAGTTTTGTCTTTTTGAATGCGATGGCTATAAGCTTCAAGCCAATCGTGTAAACGGGTTTTGTAGGCCGGATTTAATTGTTCCGGGACATAGTAAGCCTCAGATAAATAAGTAAACGCAGCGTCGAAGTCAGCGTCCGTTAGGGGCAGTTGTGTAGTACAGTCTATTTTAGCCAGTTGACGATAAAAAATGGTCATATCCGTTTCCACCAACTGGAGCAGGGCTATTAAGTCGGCAAAGAGTTGCTCGTCTGTCGCTGAATCAAAAGCTTTTAGGCCAAGCTTGCCAGACATCATATCTTGCCAGCCTTTCTCAAAAGTCTCGGTATAAACAGTCATTGCTTGTTGCAGGCGTTCTACTTGTTCAATGAGCGGATAGATGGCATTGGCCAGTTGCCCTAAGTTCCAAAAAGCAATTTGCGGCTGATTGCCAAACCGATAACGTCGCTCTTGGGCATCGGTTGTATTGGGTGTCCAGTTAGGATCATAATTCTCAAGCCAGCCGTAGGGGCCATAATCAATAGTCAATCCAAGTATCGACATGTTGTCGGTATTCATCACACCATGCACAAAACCGACACGCTGCCAATGCACAATCATTTCTGCGGTTAATCGACACACTTCTGTAAACCAAGCGAGATATATGGCTGGTGAGGGCTCACCTAAATGCGCAAAATCAGTTCGTATCGTGTAATCGACCAGTTTTTGTAATAACGGAATATCCCGTCGTGCGGTTAAAATCTGGAAATGACCAAAGCGGGTAAAAGAGGGTGCTACCCTGCAAACAACGGCACCCGGCTCTGCTTTGGGATTGCCATTGTAAAACATGTCCCTAATAACCGATTCACCTGTAAGTATCAAACTTAACGCTCGAGTAGTGGGCACGCCTAAATGGTACATAGCCTCACTGCATAAAAATTCCCGTACCGATGAGCGCAATACAGCCAACCCGTCTGCAGTTCTTGAATAAGGCGTAGGGCCGGCACCTTTTAATTGTAACGCCCAGCGTTCACCTTGTTGATTGACTATCTCGCCAAGATTAATTGCCCGACCATCCCCCAGTTGACCTGCCCAGTTACCAAATTGGTGTCCACCATAGCAAGTCGAATAAGACTCCATGCCAGCAACCAGATGGTTGCCAGCAAATACTTGCGTAAAATTATCTGCTTCACAGGCATCGGTGTGCAAGTCCAATAAGGCGACTACTTCTCTTGAATAAGCGACACGCTGTGGCTTGACTGCCGGGGTTGGTTTAACTCGGGAATAACACGCCCCGATAACCTGGCGACGATGATTGATAGTTTCTTCATCGGCGGGTAATTCACGGATAAAGCGATTATCGAAAACCAAATCATCAAGATTGGATAGTTTGGAATGAGACGTCATGGGTATTAGTAGGTGATGTGACGATGGATAAAAAATCTAGAAACGGCTTACCAACAGATTAACACAGGTTTTGTTTGTACATGTAGTACATTTATCATAGGGGTAAGTGGCACGAGCCTTGAGAAACCCTTGTCGGTTTCACTTTGATAATATAAGAGGGATACAATTCTAAGTTGCTAGTCATAAGGTACAATGTTCATTACATATGAACATATTAGTTTCTGCTTGTAATAGTCGGACAGGGATTTATTGTAAAAGTGCCATTTATGGATGATGATTGCTAACACTAATCGATCATACAGCCTTACCTTAGATGAGTTAAAGTTTGTTCTGAGGATATGTCATACAATCTAGGGCATGGTCATATAAATAATATGAGAAGTTTAATTTTATAGGGTGATTATTGGGCAATTATTGCCGTATATAACCTTACGTTTGTTTGAGGTAAGATCGTGTCATCATTTGGAAGATCAATAAGAATTTACCTTGCCGATGGAACTCCGTCAGGAATTCGTCATGTTGAAATTGCTAATTGGTCTGGACAAGCCATTGCCTGCCCGAGAGGCAGATTTGCAGAATTAACAAAATGGGAAGAGGTTAAAAGACCAGGTATCTATTTTCTATTTGAGAGACAAGCTTCCGACATAGGAAATAAGGCCTATATAGGCGAGTCAGAAAATGTAATAAAGCGACTCATTGATCATGAAAGAAATAAAGATTTCTGGAATGAAGTTGTAATTTTTACCAGCAAAGACGAAAACCTTACCAAGTCACATATAAAGTACTTAGAATCAAGGCTAGTTGCAATGGGTATAGAGTGTCAAAGATATAAGCTCGAGAATGCAAATACTCCAACAGAATCTAATCTTCCGCGTGCTGACAAAGATGCAATGGAAGAGTTTATCCATAATTTAAGAATTATAATTGGCACTCTTGGCCATAAACTCCTA
>CAJAHC010000185.1 GCA_903939355.1 uncultured Methylococcaceae bacterium
GCCTCATTCAAATCTGAATAGACTGACTCCCGATGAAGCCTATTATGGTTTGTTGTCACCATTAAAAAAAGCAGCTTAATACAATGACAGATATTCACTTATAAATTGATAATCTCTGTTTAAACAATTGGGGCCAGCTCTGAGAAACAGTATGAGATTAAAAATAAATTACATATTAACGGGATTTCTCTTTTTAATTATGACAGTCTTTGTGGCTCCAGTGCATGCAACAGCAGTGAGTTACACAATGACTGTCCAAAAGACTGGCACGGGTGAAGGTACAGTTAAGTCTTCGCCAGCCGGAATCAACTGTGGCTCAGTTTGCTCTCGTTTATTTGTAAGTACTAAGACAGTGACTTTAGCTGCAAAGCCTGTGACAGGGTCTCAATTTTCCGGCTGGATTGGTTCATGTTCAGGATTAGGGGTATGTAAAGTTACAATGAGCCAGTCTCGAAGCGTTACAGCGACCTTTACTTCTACACCTAAATTAACAATACAAAAGAGTGGCCAAGGGCTGGTTAAAAGTACAGCCTAATTGGCAATATCTTAATACAGCCACGGCACAAATTATTAGCAAAGGAAAGAAAATAGCTTGGTCTTTTGATGGTCCTGGACTAATTCAGATGGAAAAATTACTAACCGATGAATTTGCTATATGGGCTTCCAGCAAAGGATATTGGTTAGATACTTCGAGTACTTACTATGATATTTAAAAAATGTCGACCATCCCTATAGGGATAGTAAGAAATAAAAAAGGAATTTTTCCAACTTCAGGAAGCATGACCATTTCAGGTCTCGTTGCTGCTAGAATAAATTCATATCCTTACACTAGAAAGTTTTCATATAGCACTAAAGTAACTTTCAAAGAAAAAATAAGATAAAGTTTGCGATGTAAATCTTTCTAATTGAATTTAGTGCTAAGCCTCTTAACCGAGGCTTTTTTGTGTCTGTCGTTATGTAAACAAGTTATATCATTATGAAAATTAATGGAGTAGCATAATTTTGCCATATAGCAGTCATAACCATATTACTAATTATAATTTAACTCAAACTTATAAGAATAATTTTATGAATATTAAACTAACTAATCGAACCGCTGGGTTTACCAAAATCATATTATTGACCAGTATTATTTCACTACCGTCTTTTACAGTGATGGCTTCAAGTGATTATGTACCTGATTATATAGCCCCTTTTTTATATTCAGGAACCGCTCCAGGCAGTTCAACTAGCCAATTTGGCTTACAAGGCATTACGGGTGGAGATACTATAGGAACATTTTTAGTCACTGGAACCAGTGGTAATAATGGAGTTGTTTATAACGGCCCTATTAATAACGCTTTTACTTCAGCTGGGAGTGGCTCAGGTACGTGGTCTGTTATCAATGTCCCTGATGAGTATCTTGCTTCATCAACAAGTATTTACGGGGTAGATAATCTGGATTCTGGTACTGTTAATTTAGTTGGATCATATGTTTTAGGGTCTACTAGAATAGGGTTTTATTATGCCGGCCCTCTTAGCGGTGCAGGTGAATTCAAGAGCTATCAAGCTCATGGTTTTGAAGGAAGATTAGCAACATTTACCTATATACATAGTATCAGTGGTGGTCTAGCCGTTGGTAATTATGACTACTTAGGTGATGGCAATCCATTGGGTAAAGCTTTTATATATGATCCTTCTGGTATAGGATCACAAATTGATATTAGCTATCCAGATGCTAGTGGTTTAACTCATACAGCTTATGGAATTTGGTATAACGGGGGTTCTAGTTATACGATTGCCGGTGGAGCAGGAGTTGTCCCTCGTAATTTAAAAGGAGCTACAAACCCTAATAAAATAGCCCCTGATTACGATCAAGTTGCATATGGCGATCCAATTGGCTACGCTACTCTAATTGATTATGATAGCGAGACTGGAGAGTTCACAAATTATCAAACCTATAGCTTTAAGCCTACTGGCTCTGAAGTTAAGCGATGGAAAAATAAAACACTTGTCACGCATTTTGAAGGTATTTGGTCAGACGGTGCAGGAACCTACAAACTGCCTGCGACTGTAGTAGCGACCAAGGCTATTTCTTCAGGCGCAGAAGTGGCCACCATCAAACGTCAAAGAAATGGTAAATTTAGCAAACATGCAAAATGGACGCCGTTAATTGTGAACGGTTCGTCCCTAACGACTAATGACTCGATATTTGGTGATACTAGCGTAGGTCTTGCAATATACCCAGCACTGAATGCTGTAGAAATGTTCGTTAGTGATTATGCAGTGACTCCAATACTAAAGTAATAAGTTAAATACAGTGGATTAACTTGTTAATCCACTGTTATCTTTATTCGGTTGCTGTAGTAAATGGAGGTAGTATTAAGCATATTTCCAGTCAAACACTTTATAAAAATGACTAAATGAAAAGCTCGAACTCCACTAACGTTAGTTAAATAGTAAATAAATCAACGTGTATTTATCTATGCGTGGTCTACTAAGAATGTAGCCTAGGCGAAATGTAAAATTTACAAATAAAAGATCAAATATCACTTATGCCAAATAAAAATCTTATTTTTTTTATTGTAATGTTCGGTATATTTATCGCTATTTACTTTTCCGATCCACCCGAGTCTGTAAATACAATTTTAGTTGGCGAGCCAGAAAAAAGTAAAGTCGAACCAGAAAAACAGACGCTAGAAATAAAGCCCGCTGCATTTTCCGCAAAACAGGTAATAACCCAACAAAAAAGTCAGCCTTCAAAAACCCAGGTCAACGTATTATTACAAGAAGAGATACAGCTAGAACAAGAACAAACGACTCTTGCTTTGGAGTTGATTAATAGTACCGATAATGAAGACCGGACTGAAGGTATTGAAATATTAAGCGCTTACCCTAAACCAGAATTTGAGATTATTCTAGCTCAATTATTAGCGAATGATGATGAGCCTGATATACGAAATGTCGCCGCTTTAGGTTTAGCGTCGTTTGACGTCTTGTCAGATGCATCTATATCTGATCTTATGACAGCGCTGAATGATAAATCAGAAGATGTCCGGCTGAATAGTTGGTCTACGCTCGATAATTACTTGATGGGTTTAGAGGAAGAATCACATAGCCGAAAAATGATACTTTCACAATTAACAGCTAAGTTAACTAATAAAGAAATACCCGAAGACATTAGTGAAACTATTAAAGAATCCCTTGAAAGTGAATAATGCAAAACAATGTTTTTTTAAAACTGGATAATCTATTTACTATTAACATAAAAATAAATAGCATACATAGGCTCTGTTGATGGCTATTTTAGATGAAGGTCGTTAAAATTGAATGCTTGGATATAAAAATCGACAGCTATAGGAATTTATTATGAAATATAATATTAAAATTTGCAGAATACCACTAATCACATTACTTTGTTTAGTCACCAATATAGGCTATACGAAATCTAATGTATGTGATAAATTTGTTTATCTACCCAGCCAAGAGTATGCAATATGTGCAGGTGCCTCATCATGGATATTCAATGGCGTAACTTATGCAAAATGTACTATAAAAACTGGAAATAGTGCCAGTCTTCCATTGAAGTATTCAGCGACTAGCCCCCAACCCAGTCCTCCAACATTACCGGGTGACGTCTCTGATGTAAACAATGAAGGAACCACCCAAAATTTATACATGGTGAGTACCTATAATCCACCAGCTGAATTAACCACGCCGAATGGCAACCTTGCCTTATATACTTGCAATAAAAAAGGTTCTTATGCGCAATGTGATGGCGGAATTTGTTTTAAAACAGACGCCACTAAGACTTTTCCAGGAGTCGGCACAATAAATACAGGTGAAATTATCTGTTCATGCCCCATTACAACGACAAGCAAAAGTTATCAAGTTTTTGGGCCAGGTGGTGATCAGTGTCCGACGACTAAAGCGGATTACGATGCTGTTTGTGCGTCAGGTATAAAGGCGAGTGATAATGGACAGGTTCTTAAGATTGGCTCTCCTACAGGAGATCCTAAGATACTTGCGCAATGTCTTGAAGAAAAATACAATTCACCCCCAACAACAATTACTTTCAACACTTGCAAAAGGCCGAAGACTTAAAAAATATTCTCAACTACCAATTGAACTATAAGGATTTTGTTCAATTGGTAGTGGCTACTAATTAACCGATTCAAGAATATAATCAAGCCCCTTAACTGGGGCTTTTTTTGTCTTTGTCGTTATGTAAATGATTTATATCATTACAATGACTAGTGGAGTATGGTGATCTTTAAAACTATATTAAATATATGGTTATTAACTAGATGATACATTGATGAAATTAAAAAGGATGTTTGCGTTGTTGTTGCTGGCGATGGGCTTGATAGTCGCTAATGCTGCTGAGGCAACTGGAGCAGCAGGACCAACAGGGAAGAAGAGACCTACAGGCTATAAAGGATTAAAAGGAGATAAAGGAGCTACAGGAGCAACAGGACAGACAGGAGCAACAGGAAGGACAGGTACTGCTGGTCCAAAAGGTGGTGCTAAAGGTGATAAAGGAGACGCAGGGCTCCGAGGAGCAACTGGAGTTAGCGCACCAGTCCATGAAATTGGTGAGCAATACCAAGGCGGTATTGTGTTTTGGGTCGATGCGGATGGTCAGCATGGTTTAATCGCTGCCAAAGTTGATCAAGGTACTGCGACATGGAATAATTCAAATGATCCTATAGGACTTTATACGCATTCAATTGTTGGGACCCCTGGACTTGGTGGAATAAATGGGGGGTTTATCAACACTACTTCCATTATCGTTCAACAAAATACATTCAACCTTATAAATCACCCCGATCCTACTGTTGCTAGGATTGCGGTAAGCTCTGCAGCCCAACTGACAGCTGATTATACTGAATGCCCGCCAAATACAATATCTTCATGTTACGACGATTGGTACTTACCGTCAGTCATAGAATTAGAATTTTTACTTAACCAAAAAGATGTCGTAGGTAATTTTGTTGGCAACTATTACTGGAGTTCTAATGAGTCGGAGTATTCGGACGGGATGGACGCTATCGCGCTTTGTTTCAACACTATTGGCTGTCCCAACGGTGACACTCAAATTGATCCTTTTGGATCTCATCTTCAAGCTTATAAGCATCAAGTATATTCAGTAAGAGCTATTCGGCCTTTTTAAAGACTTAACACCTTGCTTCACAATCAAGCTCCTTAACTGGGGCTTTTTTGTATCTGTCGTTATGTAAACAATGTATGCATTAATTTACACATGACACCCAGTCCTGAAGGCCGCATTTTACAGGGTAAAGAAATGTTGATTATCTGGTTGTCTTACAAGTGTAATCAATAGTCTAAAGCATTTATTTACGCATAAATCGAGCAATCTATGGCTGTCGGCTATGTGCCATAAAGAGTCATTCACCAGCGGCAGCTTTAGGGCGATCAATATAGAAGTTTTGATGATGAATGTAGTGGTCTAATAAAAACAGACACCCAGATAGGTTGATATACTCAATCAATCAAAACGGGGAAATCATCATGAATAAAGAACGTAGAGTATTTGATACTACGTTTAAATTAGAAGTCGTTAAACTTATTAAAGAGCAAGGCTTAAGTGTTGGCCAGGTTTGTA
>CAJAHC010000186.1 GCA_903939355.1 uncultured Methylococcaceae bacterium
GCTGTATTGCCAGCGCTGTCTTTTACTGAGCAGTTGACGGGTGTTGCACCGATCGCAAACGTTGTACCTGAGGCCGGTAAACAACTAACATCCGCTGCAGTAAGAACTGAAACATTATCTGCTGCTAATGGATTGGTGTAAGTCACTACCGCACCCGTTGCATTGGTGGCTGCTTGAATGAAATCAGCAGGCACATTACTAAAAGTAGGTGCGCCTTGATCGGCAACAGTCACTGAAAAACTAGCACTTGCTGTATTCCCAGCATTGTCACTCACCGCACAATTTACTGCAGTAAGACCCATCGCAAACGTTGCACCTGAAGCAGGCAAGCAACTGACTGCTGTACTCACACCTGACAAGGCATCAGTGCCAGTTGGCACAGTATAAATGACTGCTGTTCCTGCTGCGCTTGTTGCCGCTTGAGTCATAGCAGATGATATACCAACCAAAGTCGGTGCTACCGTATCCACTTTAAGCTGCGCTGTCGACACTACAGGAGCTGTACCACCAGCACTTACCGCCGCACAAGACAATACTTGACCGGCTGAATCACTCACAATTGAATCAACACAACCTGTCTTAGCTGAAATGGCTGATTCTGCATCAGTCACTGACCATAAAACGCTAACTGGAGATTGATACCAACCCGATACATTAGGTGCCGTGGGGGTTAACGAAACGCTAATTGCAGGTGGCGTAGTATCAGTAATCAACTTCTTGAGCAAAAAGGCATGGCGCTCGCCATTAACGATGCCGTTTCCGACTAACTTACCTATACCAGTAATATAATTACCATCATCACTAATTGCTTGTGCTTCTAGAAGCGTCCAACCAACCCCACTAGTAGGATCTTTTAAGGTATTAAGATCAATAGCCGACCCACTTTGCCACAACGTCGCCTTCTGGTTTAGCAAAGTTGAACTGGGACTGGTCCTCTTGAAGGAATGTCCAACGATATCGCCTGTGTTACTAATGTCTCTAGCTTCACTAAAGGCCCCATCAAGTGCGCCTAAATCTTTCATAGTAGGAACCTGATTTGCTTGCCACAAAAAAGCATGCTGTTCGGCATCTAAAAGGGTAGAGGCACTCCCTATCACTTCACCTGCATCATTAATACCATAAGCAGCACTGTGTGACCCCCCTAAGGTTCCCAAATCTTTTTTGCTACCGTTTGCTGTCCACAACACGGCATGGGTAGACTTATTACCCGTTAGTGAAGAAAACCCTGCTACTTCGCCTACAGAGTTAATCGCCAGACCATGACTACTCCCAGCATTGAGTAAATTTATAGTACCCAGATCGGTTAGGGTTGCGCCATCTGCTTGCCAAATTACTGCATGTTCGGAGCCATCTGCCGTTGAAGAAAAACCCGTTGCCTGACCACTATTGTTAATCGAGAATGCTAAGCTATTACTGGTATCAATTAGTCCCTTAAGATCCTTAAGTGGCTTATTACCGGCCTCTGCTTTAAACGCATGATAAGCACTTTCTCCTACAAGCGTTGCTGAACCAACCACATCTCCCAAACTATTAACACTATAAGCCTGACTATAAATACCACCTAAAGCCTCTAAATCAATGGGTGCAACCGATGCCTCTCCAAGAATAGCGTGCTCAGATATATTACCCGCGGGATATGATAATCCACTGACCAAGCCATTATTGTTTACACCCAAACCGACACTATAGGAGCCGTTTAAACTACCCAAATCGGTGACAGCAAATTGAGGCGCCGCATTGGCGATTGCCAAAGGCAAACAACTTCCTAGACAAACCGTCCGTAATATTTTTTTATTTAACGATTTAATTTTCATAATTATTTCCTTAGAATGCAGACATAGGGACGAAAGAAAAATGGTCAGCAATCCAAGCACGTGACTCTGATGTCGTACCTGTTTCCCCTGATGCAATAATCGTAATGTCAGTAAATCCGGCTTTATCCTCTACCCCAACAATAGTCGGTTCACCGTTTGTTAATGGCTGTACGGGTGTAGTTTGGTGATTAACTAGAAACTGAATACCCTTAGCCGATTGCGCATCTAATTGCCCACTATCGACTAACATGCCAAATTGCGCCACCCGTTGATTAAAATGGATATTGACCACTCGCCCCACAACATCACCTGAATTAGGAATGCCTACCGTACCCACCACAAAATTGGTGCCTTTACTGGATAAAATTACTTGGTCTAAGGTATCGCTTTTTGGATCTGATGCGACAAGAGGCGCTTTACTGACCGAAAAACCCCGTATATTTGAAGCGCCATTGTAGGTGTACATATCTGCATTACCGAACTGCATTGCCCCGTTGCCACAATTAATGGGGGTAACATTGCTATCACCACTGACCCAACAAGCTGTCAATTTAATGTTGGTAGTACTCGCATTTAAATTATTTTGTAACAGGTTTTGTATTGCTGGAATTGTCACACCAACAGGCGGATTTTTAACGGTAAATAAAGAGTATGTTACTGCCGAACTCCCCATCGTTTGTAATACTGTCGGTGTCGCCTGTACTTGATAACTTAGTCCGGCACAAACGACTGCCAGGCTAAGACGCTTTAATTTATTCATAGTCATGTCCTTGTTTTGATTATTATTGATAATTTATAAAATTAACTCAGCCAGCATGCTCAAATGCACGAGCCTATCTAACTGGCAAACTAATTCGCCAATGCTTGACTGCTTACTGGAGAGCTAGTTTTTACACGCAGTTATACTTATTTAGCTGCCGTAATGCCTGCAGCCAACCCGCCATTACTGGTTTTGCACCTTAAAGCACCGTTATTAACACCGGTAGGTACAGCGGCACCCGACACTGCTAACTGATAATTACCGGCACTATCAACCGGCACACTTCCGATTAAGGTGGATACGGTCGGAGCAGCACCCGTGCCAGCCCAACAAGTAGCTGTTGTATTTGCCAAATTAGGACCAAACCAGCTGCTTGTCCCAACAACAACCCACTTCCTGCTAGCTCTCGTGTATTTTGCGCTTACAACCCTGACTACTTCAGCGGCTGAAAAGTTGGTAATATCGACTTTCACAGTATTAGACGTCAGTGCCGGATCGGAAGAGTTATTTACCTTATATTCAAAAAAGTCTGCACCACCAGAATCGGCTGTCGCCGTTTTGGTTACATAAGTGATTTGACCGGAAGCAAGCTTGGTCAGATTACCTTTAGTGGGTTCAGTTACAATCGTCAAACTGGTTGTGGCTGGATTGATCTGGTCAACTGGATTACTGGAAGCAGGTTTATCATTGCCCAATATGGTCACTGTTCTCGTTTTAGCAGTCATTTGAGCAACCGTTGTTCCTACATAGGTGGCAGCAAACTGATCTGCGACTGCCGTGGGTGCCGTTGCATTGAAGGCCAGCGTCAAGTTGCCGATAGCAACATTGGAAAAAACCGGCTCATTAATGGCCGCTTGTCTGACAAACGTAAAGCTGTCGGTACCGACGATAGCCGTTGCATTAGCGGTAAAAACCCAAGCACTGTTTAGGAAGGCGATAATGCCGTTTACCGGTTGCCTAATAATCAACGCATCAGCAGGCAGAACATCCGTTAGCACTGTTGTTCCGCCCGTACTTACTGTAAAGCCGGGGGCAGGAATATTTACGGCAACCGGTGGATTAGCCGGATTTTGTGGAGCGCCGTTTATGCTTAAAAAATGATCAGCATGAATACCTGACCCGGTTGAAATTACCGAAATGTTTTGAGGTGGCTCTATCGTAGCCGGCAAACTACCTGAGAAACAGACGTTGGCCGAATCAGTTAGCGAGACGGGACATTGCAACGATGTCATTCCGTAAATTGTTGCAGGTGCAGTAACCGGCACTGTGGGTTGTGCGCCAGTTAAACCCTCTACTACCAAATCTGGATTAGTAACTTCATCGGAAGAATGGGCCACAATGAGAATTTGGCGGGTAACCGTATCAAAAGTCGCCTGACTGATTTCAACGCCATCTACAAGCCCCGTCGATTCACTGATCACCGGGGTGCTGCTCAGATTGGTCACGGTAATTTGCGACGGAACTGCTTGCGTCGAAGGATATTCGATATGACCATGATATTTGCCGGCCACCGTGCCAGTTGGGAACAATTGTAGGCTCGGCATACCTTCACCCGTGACGATTAATCGTTGGTTAGGCGTTGATGTTGCCCAAACATCAATACCGTTGACGCCAGCCTTACGGACTTTATAAGACCCATCTACTTTCAACGCTTCTGCAATCGGTGCAGTCCATTTTTGACCGAGAACACTACCCAAGGATTCCTCAATAAAATCGTTACCTAATCCATCCAGGTTAGAGCCAACCGGACCCTGAATTCGAATAAAATTGGTGCCGAAGGGACTGCCGGTGAAGGTATGTGGAACAGTCGGATCACCGACGAACTCTTCTGCACCGGAAACCAGGGGAAGATCCGTATCCCATTTAATAAACGGACCTAAAGGACCCTCCAACGCGCCGTCAAATCCAGTTCCCAAGGGAACATCCACGGTGAAGTAATTAGCCGCTTGTGAGCCTTGCATATTTTGCTTAGTAGTCGCCTGCACATTTTCAAAAGTATGAACGCCGAAGGGATGCGTTACCGTATAGGTACCGTTTTTGTTGGCATTATTAAAATTAAAGGTGATCCGAATCCGGGCAAACACGGTTTCATCGCCATGCTTGGGCGTTGGGCCTGGCAGATAAGAGGCTTCTAAAGCGCCCAGATAGCGGTATTGAAAATCCGACCCTGTCGCTATGTTCTTGAACTCAACCAGACTGTAAAAAGCCTCATCACCGATGTTGCCCGCAAAGCCAGCTGGATTGGCAGCAAGGGGAAAGCAGAAATCTGTTATCGAACGGCATAAACCCAGTGCCAGCCCTTCAGTATCGCGATACCATGACGGGAAAGTTATGACAGGATCAGACGGACCATGATCCAGAAGTACCGCTGAGGCCATACCGCTAGCAAGCAGGGAGCCGGCTAATGCAATTTGAATCGCATGGCGTAAGTAGTTTTTACCAGGGTTGGTATTGATTTTTAGGGGTAACACTGTCTTATTGACTGCACTATATGTACTCAAGGGAGTCAACTTAGGTGCCTCAGCAAGAAACTGATTTTTTGGTTTCATTTTAACCTCTCATTAAAAATGGCAAACTAGATTTGAAAGTAGGTACTTATCTTTAATTGCTAAGTAACAAGTCTGGATGTGCACATACTCCTATGCATGAGTGATACTTACAACGAGTTTTCATCCATAGGCCTCATGCAGCGAATAAGATACTCAACTGAGGTAATGCACTAATAATGCCAACTGCTCTAAAGCCTTTATTTCAATGGTCTGCGAGTTATTTAAGTGGCCAATAATAGCCAGTCACTAGCTGATCATAGTAATATTTTTGATACGCTAACAAAGCGTTCTGGGGCTTGCAGGGTTATTGTCTGTATTGTTTTTAAAACAATGAAGAAAAAACTACGGTAATAAAAGCGAGGATACGGTCAATTATTTTCGTACATTACTGAATCATTAATAATGTCCACATACGCGTACCAGTCTAGAATTGATAAGCTGTTGCTAGGATAATATAATTGAGTTTGCACCATCTCACCTCCTATTAATTAAACTTATAGAGACTTTTCTCTTGTTATTTTTGTCTGTAATAAAATTGATACAAGCCTATTTTCACGCAATAACACATCGGTTACGTTCTCACTAGACTTGCATCGTTTCTTGTTTCCTATTGCTTAAAAAATGTTGACCACCTACCCCTATTAAAGGCCTGTAAGTGGTCATTTCATATCATTTAGATAATAAAAACTTACTCTTTGCTACCACATCACCGGTTTTAGCGGTGGGTAAGTAAATGCTAGGCTCATAAGCCACACCATTCCAATCCGGCATTGGAGTAGGTATGGCAGCCGTTTGACCAGGAAGCTCGAGATCCCAACGTAATAACATGGCATGATCTTCATGCTGCGTATTGTGACAATGCTCTACATAGGTACCCGCAAAATCCCTAAAACGAATAGCAATATCAACACTGTGCGTACTGTCTTTCATTGGGCCTACTCGGTACAAATCCTTACGGGCATATTTTTCCCAGATGGGTGGCGCTACACCTCCCCGCTTAAGTATCTGACCTTCTTCAAAGTGGGCGTGTACTGGATGTGTCCAGCCTAAGCCTTCATCTCTAATATGCCAAATCTCAACTGCACCTTGAACGGGTGCTGCTGAAACACGATGTTCATCAGCCCCTAATCCACCGCCTGACGAATTATCCGTTTTGATGGTCCAAGGTACTAGGTCAGTGCCATTTGAACGACCAAACTCAAACGTTCTATGGACCGCATTTTTAAGCTCCGTAGCCGTGAGTTTATTTAAGGGGATCATTTGCTTACCAGGCACCACTTTCTTGGTAACTGGATTAGTCACTGTCTCCTGATACTCCACAGGGTTCATACTGTAATCCACTAAAGCCGGATTAATTGCCGTTACAGCACCGCCTTTTTGTGTAGCAGGATCACCTACCCTAAACTCAAGAAACTTACCTATACCAGGGTCGCCTTTGATACCATCTGCTGTATAAGGTTTTTTTGTGGTCACACCATTAACTCTACCCAACACATCCACTAATGGAATAATATTTGATGGACCTTTACCATCATTATGTTCCATCACGTTAACCAGATACAATTTAGTCCCTTTAGCCATGCCGGCAAAATCAACCACAATATCGTAACGCTCGCCAATCGCTATCTCAGGTAACGCGTCTAGTGATTGGGCATTAGGGAAAGGAACCGCATGTTGCATGATATTGCCGTCATTAGCCACCATGTAATAAGGGATTTTGGTATAGCTTTTTGCACCTGTTATAGCACTCGTCGTTTCTTTAACCACCGCAATCTTGAAATCACGTGAGACAGAACCATCTAAAATACGGAATCGGTAACGACGAGGGCGCACATCCAGATAAGGCTTGTATTCCCAGTTAACGGTAATACGGTCGCCCAAAAATCCATCCAGATTAAAGATATTAAATTTTAACTGACCATTAGCATCCCACGCTTTGTCTGCAACTACCAGATTAAC
>CAJAHC010000187.1 GCA_903939355.1 uncultured Methylococcaceae bacterium
ATTGCAGATAAAGCCGCTCCTACTATTTTATTTTGCAGTCCCTGTAGCAATTTGTCCAGATTAAAGTAGTTTTTTAGTCAATAAAAAGCCCATCATAAAGAGGGGCTTTTTATAGTGCTATAACAAGCGGTGAGCTTTAGTTTTTAGCTTTATCAACAATTTGATTTGCTTTAATCCAAGGCATCATGCTACGTAGTTTTTCACCAACCACTTCAATAGGATGCTCTGCATTTAAACGTCTTCTTGCAGTCATTTCAGGGTAGTTGGTTAAGCCTTCAAGGATAAACTTTTTAGCGTATTCACCGTTTTGGATCTTCTGTAAGGCTTCACGCATTGCATAGCGGCTTTCTTCGTTAATTACTTTTGGGCCGGTTACATATTCGCCATACTCTGCATTGTTAGAGATAGAATAGTTCATATTGGCGATGCCGCCTTCAAACATTAGATCAACAATCAATTTTAATTCGTGTAAGCATTCAAAGTAGGCCATTTCTGGTGCATAGCCTGCTTCAACCAGTGTTTCAAAACCCATTTTTACGAGTTCAACTGCGCCGCCACATAAAACAGCTTGTTCACCGAATAAGTCGGTTTCACATTCGTCACGGAACGTTGTTTCGATAATACCTGAGCGACCGCCACCGATGGCAGAAGCATAGGCTAAACAAATTGATTTTGCAGTGCCTGAGGCGTCTTGATGAACAGCGATCAAATCAGGAACGCCGCCGCCACGAACAAATTCAGAACGCACAGTGTGACCAGGTGCTTTTGGTGCAATCATGATAACGTCTAAGTCGGCTCTGGGCACAACTTGGTTAAATAGGATTGCAAAGCCGTGTGCGAAAGCTAAAACTGCGCCTTTTTTGATGTTAGGTTCAATTTCATTTTTGTACAAAGTTGATTGGAACTCGTCAGGTGTCAAGATCATGACAATGTCTGCACCGGCAACTGCTTTGGCTACGTCTTGAACGGTTAAGCCGTGAGCTTCAGCTTTTGCTACTGAAGGTGAGCCTGCACGTAAGCCAACGACAACATTAACACCCGATTCTTTTAAGTTAAGGGCGTGTGCATGACCTTGTGAGCCATAGCCAATGATAGCTACTTTTTTTGCCTTGATGATTGAGAGGTCGGCGTCTTTGTCATAATAAACTTGCATGATTTTTCCTGTTTTTCTGTATTTAAAATTAGTGAATCAAAATATTAAGGTACGTTTTTGTAACTTGTGCCTTCGTTATAAATGTAATCCTTTTTCGCCTCTGGATATGCCGGTGGCACCTGAGCGAACAGCTTCTATTATAGAGGCTGGATTGATCGCAGCGATAAAAGCATCAAGTTTTTCTGAAGGACCAGTCATTTCAATAATGTATGTGCTTGGTGTGACGTCAATAATCTTGCCTCGAAATATATTCGCCATGCTTCTGATTTCATCACGAGTTTCAAGAGTTGTTTTAATTTTAACCATCATAAGTTCACGTTCAATATGAAAAGACTCGGCTAGATCGACCAGTTTAACAACGTCAATTAATTTATTTAGTTGTTTGGTGATTTGCTCGATAATTTCTTCGCTGCCACTGGTAACTAGCGTCATTCTTGAAAGGCTGGGGTCTTCCGTTGGCGCTACCGTGAGTGACTCAATATTGTAGCCGCGCGCTGAGAACAAACCCGCTACGCGTGACAAGGCGCCTGATTCATTTTCCATTAGAATAGAAATTATGTGTTTCATTTAAGCCAGCTCCCTGTCTGTTGATGTACCAGTGGCGACTCTTAATTTCATTTCATGATGACCTTTACCCGCCTCAATCATTGGGTAAACATTTTCAGTTTGATCGGTCATGATGTCCAAAAATACTGTGCGATCTTTCATGGCAAAAGCTGCTTCCAAAGCAGGTCTAACTTCTTCCGGTTTAGTTATACGCATGCCGACATGACCGTATGCTTCGGCTAGTTTAACAAATTCGGGAATAGTATCCATATACGAGTGTGAATATCGGCTTTGGTAAGAAAATTCTTGCCACTGCCTAACCATGCCCATATAGCGATTGTTTAAGTTAATGATTTTAATTGGAGTATTGTATTGCAAGGCGGTTGATAATTCTTGGATACACATTTGTATACTGGCATCACCCGTTACACACGCTACCTCCGATTCCGGAAAGGCTAATTTAACTCCGATGGCTGCAGGCAAGCCAAAGCCCATGGTACCTAGTCCTCCAGAGTTTATCCAGTGACGAGGTTTGTTGAAAGGGTAATATTGCGCTACCCACATCTGATGTTGGCCTACATCTGAAGTTACATAGGCATCGCCTTTGGTTACCTCATGCAATTGCTCAATCACATATTGCGGTTTAATTAAAGGGCTTGTTCGATCAAAATCCAGACAGTTAAGAGCTTGCCAATGTCTTATTTGATTCCACCATTGTTCTAATGCTTTTTTATCCGACTTTTTTTGACTTTCTTTGATTAGTTCAAGCATTTGTTTTAAAACCGGCTTAACGTCACCGACAATAGGGATGTCGACTTTAACCGTTTTGGAAATAGATGCTGGATCAACATCGATGTGTATGATTTTTGCGTAAGGGCAAAATAAATCCAGCTTACCTGTAACTCGGTCGTCGAAACGTGCGCCGATAGCGATAATGACATCGCTATCATGCATCGCCATGTTTGCTTCATAAGTACCATGCATGCCCAGCATGCCTATAAATTGTTTGTCACTTGCAGGGTATGAGCCCAAACCCATTAGGGTATTAGTGATTGGGTAGCCGAGTACCTGTGTAAATTCGATTAATTCTTTGCTAGCCTCACCTAAAACTACACCGCCTCCAGAATAAATAATAGGTTTTTGTGCGCTTAATAATAAGTCAACGGCTTTTTTAATCTGTCCTTTATGCCCTGTAACCACAGGATTATAAGAGCGAATAGACACTTTTTTAGGGTATTTATAGGGCACTTTTATGTTTGGTGCAGTTATATCTTTAGGCACATCAATTACAACGGGACCGGGGCGTCCGGTTGTAGCAACATAAAAAGCCTTTTTGATGGTTTCTGCTAATTTGTTGACGTCTTTAACCAAAAAATTATGCTTAACACAAGGTCGAGTAATACCAATCATGTCGACTTCTTGGAAGGCATCACTACCAATTACCGGCAAAGATACCTGGCCCGAAATGATAACCATAGGTATTGAATCCATGTACGCAGTTGCAATACCGGTTACTGCATTAGTGGCACCAGGGCCTGAGGTAACCAGTACCACGCCTGGTTTTCCAGTAGCTCGTGCATATCCGTCAGCCGCATGTGTTGCACCTTGTTCATGACGAACCAATATGTGTTTAAGTTCATCTTGTTGGAATAAAGCATCATATAAATGCAATACTGCTCCACCAGGATAGCCAAAAATATATTCTACACCTTCGTCTATAAGACTTTGAACCAGGATTTGTGCTCCGCTTAGCTCCACGCTAATACCTCAGTAAACATGATTATTTTTAATTTAAGTTGCTTATAAATGTTTTTATTTAATTCAAAACAGATGAAGTAAAAACAAATTAGAAGACATTTTTAAAATGATTAACTTTTTCAGACAGTCTAATACTCAATATTTTACTAGGTTATTAAACAAATTGTAATTATCTCTCTTATACTTTTTGATTTTTAAGGAAATGACTGATGCTTCTCCGAGTCAAATTTAGGTAAAAAACAGCTCGCATCACTAAGACTCTCTCTCATTGGGTTAAGCTGTGTTATTTGTTAATCATCGTTCATTGTAAGCGGTATTTCTCGTGATGTGTTCTGATGAATTTTAAAGCCACGCATTTCAAGGATACCTTTGGTATTAAGAGAAATTATCAAGTGGAGGGTGTCAGGGTAGGTGGTTAAATTTATATCTTCGACTGAGGGTAGTGCTGGAGCTGTCGGGTGAGAGTGGTAAATCCCGAAGAAATGTTCGTCTAGCGCTCTCATTGTTTTCATGGCTGAAATCTGTTGACTACTATCAAGAAGAAAATTTTTCTCAGGGAATTTTGCGACGTTTTTTATAGGGTAGCAATGAGTTGGAAAACCATTTTTACTGCCAACAAGTCCACATATTTCAATATCAGGCGAAATTTGGGCAAGATGGAGTAATTGGTTGGTTATTTTACGAGGAATCTTAATTGTTTCTTGGGTCATTATAGTTATTAAAGGGCTAATTATTTGCTTGAGGTGAATAAATACGGACTTATAATTTATTCCATTGTCCGTAAGTTACTCTGGGCTGTCCTGATAAGTCTGTGGCCGTTTGGACAAAGTCATAATGGTAATCTTTTAGAATTGATTGAACAATATGTTGTTGATCATAACCATGCTCAATTAACAAATGGCCTCCAGGTTCCAGAAAGTTACGAGCTGTATCAGCGATAATTATAATGTCATTAAGCCCTTGTTTGCCAGAACACAAGGCTGATCGTGGTTCAAAGCGGATATCACCCTGAGTTAAATGGACGTCATCTTCAGCTATATAGGGTGGGTTAGTGATTATTAAGTTAAATTTGATTGGAGGTACATTTGCGAACCAATTGCTTTGATAGAACTTGATATTATTAATGTCGTGCTTCCTGGCATTGAGTTTTGCGATGCTAAGTGCAGCAAGACAAAGATCAGTTGCGCTAATATCTGCCTTTAGTCGTTCCGCGGCTAACGTGATAGCTATAATTCCAGAGCCCGTGCCGAGATCAATAACCTTGATGGACTTATTGTCAGGTATCAGCTTTAAGCTGAGTTCAATAATGAGTTCAGTGTCGGGGCGGGGAATTAATACGTCTGGGCTGACGTGAAAATCTCGTGACCAAAATTCTTTATTACCGGTGATATAGGCAATTGGTGTTCCCTGTTGCCGTTTTTTTATTAGTGACCAAAACTGGTTTGTTTGCTTAGATTGAAGCTCGAGATCTGGCCAGGCACGAAGGAATGATCGTTCTTTTTTTAGTATCTGACATAATAATATTTCCGCATCCAGAGATGCAGAATCTGAGCTGATTTCAAGCAGGCTAGTGGATTCTTTCAGTAACGATTTAATACAAGGCATTAAATTTAATCTTCACCTAGTTGCGTGAGAAGCTCTGCCTGATGTTCGCGGATAAGGGGCTGTATAACCTGCTCCAGACCACCTTGCATAATGTCATCAAGTTTATACAAAGTTAAATTAATGCGGTGATCGGTTAATCGACCTTGTGGATAATTGTAGGTGCGGATGCGCTCAGAGCGATCCCCACTCCCAACCTGAAGTTTTCGAGTAGCTGATTGCTCGGCATGTTGTTTATCTTGTTCCGCCGATAATAATCGCGAGGCCAGTAAAGACATCGCTCTAGCCCTATTTTTGTGTTGCGACCGCTCGTCTTGGCATTCAACCACCGTTCCTGTCGGAATGTGAGTAATGCGTATGGCGGACTCAGTTTTATTGATATGTTGTCCGCCGGCGCCTGACGCCCTGTAGGTATCGACTTTAAGGTCGGATGGATTAATATCAATGGCATCCACTTCTTCGACTTCGGGCATGATGGCAACGGTACAGGCTGAGGTGTGAATTCGCCCTTGCGATTCTGTTTCAGGTACACGTTGTACGCGGTGAGCACCGGACTCAAACTTCAATTGTGAATAAACGTCACGACCGGTAATGCGCAAAATAACTTCTTTATAGCCGCCGTGGTCACCTTGATTCTCACTAATAATTTCTATTTGCCAGCCTTTTCTTTCTGCGTAGCGTTGATACATACGAGAAAGATCGCCGGAAAAAATAGCGGCTTCATCACCGCCAGTGCCGGCACGTACTTCTAAAAAAATATTACGGTTGTCGTTGGGGTCTTTGGGTAACAATAAAATCTGTAATTCATGATCCATTGACTCTATGAGATCTTCAGCTTCAATAACTTCTTCTTTGGCCATTTCCCTGAGCTCTAGGTCTGTGTCATTTGCCATTTCTTTGGCCGACCTCAGCATTTTTAATGCTTGTTCATATCTCTTATAACAATCGACCAAAGGAGAGATTTGCGCATATTCCTGGCTTAGTGTACGAAATTTATTTTGATTGCCTTGTATTTCTGGTTCTGAAAGTAAGGCTGCTATTTCGTCATAACGTTCACAGAGGTTTTCTAATTTAATTTGGATGGATTGTTTCATTTAGAGTTGTTTTAATTTAAAAATTTCGCGGGCTGCGGCAATCAAATCGTGACGTTCATTTTCTGCAGCGACTCTGATTTGAGAGCTGGGCGTATGAATTAATTTATTGGTCAGGCTATGGGCGAGTCGGTTTAGTGCTTCCTCAGCAGAAATACCATTTTTTAGTTGTAACAGTGCTTTTTGTAAAGCCTCATCTCGGGTTTGAAGGGCTTGGTCGCGGTAGTCAAGAATAGTTGATTGTGCGCTTTGAGCACGTAACCAAGATAAGAAATAATCAACTTGAGTGTCGATTATTTCTTCTGCTTGTTCTGCCGCTAGTCGGCGAGAATTCATATTTTGGTCTATAGTGTGTTGCAGATCGTCTACAGTGTACAGGTAGACATCTCTAAGTTGTTCAACTTCAGCTTCTATATCGCGAGGTACTGCTAGGTCTACCATAAACATAGGTTTATGCCTGCGTTTTTTAAGGGCGCTCTCGACGCGACCTTTGCCTAGGATAGGGAGTTGACTGGCAGTTGAAGAAATAACTATATCTGCTTCAGCAAGGTGCATGGGTAATTCAGACAAAGCAATCGCATAGCCATTAAATTTTGAGGCAAGTATATGCGCTTTGTCATAAGTACGATTGGCTATAATAATACGACCTATACCTTGTTGGGATAAGTGACGTGCTGCGAGCTCTATGGTTTCGCCTGCACCAATGAGTAAAGCGGTCTGTTCGCTAAGTTTATCAAATATTTGTTGAGCCAGTTGAACAGCAGCAAAAGCAATGGATACTGGGCTGGAACCAATAGAAGTGTCAGTGCGTACTTTTTTGGCGGCCGTAAAAGTGTGCTGAAAAAGTTTTCCTAAACGTTTTCCTAAAGTACCTGCGTCATAAGCGGCTTGGTAAGCAGTTTTCATTTGACCGAGAATTTGAGGTTCTCCAAGAATCATAGAGTCTAGGCCACAAGCAACTCGAAAAATATGTCGGTACACAGAGTTGTCAATATGACAATACAGGTAAGGGATAAAATCTGCAGGATTAAGTTGTTTGTTTTGGGCAACCCAATCAACCAGTATTTGTTGGTTGTCAGAAGTGGATGTGCAATAAAATTCGGTACGATTACAAGTCGAGAGAATTGCAGCTTCACTAATTTCTTTGAGTTGCCATAGATCTTGCAAGGATGTTTCTAGTACGTCTGCTGAGAATGACAGTCGTTCACGTATGTAGAGTGGTGCTGTATTGTAATTAATCCCTACGGCAAGAAAAGTCATGGTAATTTGTCAGTTTAAATTTAATGTTAAATAAAATTCAAGATAGAAGAATAAATGAGTTTTCTATGGTTTTGTCGGGCATTTTACACTTCAGTGTCATCGATTTAATTAGAAACATAGATATATTACGTCGTCGAATTTTAAGAAATATAATAACTTTATCAGACTAGTATAAATTAGCTGTCTAAACTAGCGGGTTTTTTATGATAGTCTATTGTGATATATATTGAATAATAATTGGGATTGAGTGTGTTAATTTTTAGATTACTTCCAGTGCTAGCGCTTATTTTGCTGAATAGTTGTGCTGATTCTCCAGCAAAACCAAGTGATTTTAAGGAGTCTGTTGCGCCTGTAAAGGCACTAGAGGTGAAAGAAAAGGTTAAGCAAAAAGTACAAAAATCATCAATTGATCCGGAAATACTTTATACGTTATTAACGGCAGAACTTGCAGGCCAAAGAGGGCAGTATGATATTGCTTTGGATGGTTATATGGAAGTTGCTAAACGTACGCAAGATCCAAAGTTTTCCGAAAGAGCAGTTATGATCGCTATGTATGTGAAAAATAGCAATAAAACAAAAGAAGCACTGAATTTATGGTTACGACAAGATCCTAAGAATCTGTCAGCGAGAAAAATTGCAGCATTATTGGCATTAAGAACTGGAAATAAATCCGAAGCTACCGAGCATTTAAATGCGATGATAGTTTTTGATTCTGCTGGTTTTGAAAGTGCTTTGCTGGAATTGACTGGCGTTATAGAAAAGGAAGGTAGAGTAGATATTATTGGTGACGTGCTAGATGATTTGTCAAAAAAGCATAAAGATAAAGCTGAAATATATTTTATTCAATCATTGTTGGCGTTGCAGAAGAAAGACAAGAATTTGGCAGAAACAAAAATTCAACAGGCGTTAAGGTTAAAGCCAGATTGGGAGAAGGCTCTTATTTTGCAAGCTCAGATTGCTGTATTTTCTGGGGATTTAGATAAAGCAAAGTTGTTGTTAAGTGATGCATCAGATAAGTATCCCGAAAATAGTAAGATTAATAGAATGTTCGCTCAGATTTTAATAAAAACTGGGGGATATAAAGAAGCGATTGAAGTGTATCAAAAAATCATATTAATAGATCCTAAGGATGTTGAAAGTCAATTTGCTGAAGGTTTGGTATATTTACAATTGGATCAAGATCAACAAGCTCAAGACATTTTTAAAAAGATGCTGGATCAGCCTGATTGGCGATATCAAGCATGTTTTTATTTGGGAAAAATAGAAGAAAAGCAAGGGCGCTTGAAAAAAGCACTATCATGGTTTGATGAGGTAATTGATGGGCCATTTGCCTTTGATGCATCAGTTTCAGCAATCTCTTTGCTTCAGAAAGAAAGGCATTTAGAAGAAGCCAATTCTCGATTAAGTCTTTTGCAGATTAAGTTTCCCAAGCAAAAATTACGATTGTTGCTAGTACAGGCTGATTTATATAATCAGCAAAAGAAATACGAAGAAGCTTTAGCTATTTTAACTAATGGATTGATTGATTTTCCAAATCAAAAAGAACTGCTATATACAAGGGCTTTGATAGCAGAACGGATTAATAAGTTTGATATAGCGGAAATTGATCTGAAGAAAATATTAGAAATTGATCCCGATAATGTAGAGGCGTTAAATGCCTTAGGCTATACCCTGCTAAATAATCCTGGCCGTTACGCCGAAGCCGAAAAATTTTTGCGGAAAGCGCTTGCACTTGAGCCAAATGAGGCGGTCATAATTGACAGTTATGGGTGGCTTCAGTTTAAATTAGGCAATTTTGAAGCGGCGCTAAAGTATTTGCAGCAGGCATATGAAAAGCAGCCAGAAAATGAGATAGCTGCGCATCTTGCCGAAGTA
>CAJAHC010000188.1 GCA_903939355.1 uncultured Methylococcaceae bacterium
AATCATCAATAGTTATTATCAACAGTTGACACTTAATCATTTACATAAAAAATGTTTGAACTGAAACGCTGGGCAGTGAGCTTGCGAACAGCACAAGCGATAAAGTGAAAACGGGCTGAATGTAATTCAGCGCTTAACAATCTCCCTATTAATCAAGTAAAGCTTAGCAAAATAAATAATCAGTTCAGCAGCCCTGACTCTTATTGCACTTGGCCTTATTCTGACTAAATACAACAGCAGAAAGAACCACATAGAATATACATTCTATTTGATTCCTTTATAACGTATTGAAATAACTAGGTGTAGCTATTAACCCCATTTCGGTTGCTCAAGTCGTAGCAAAGAAAATAAGCTATGTGCTAACAAATTATGTGATTTAGGAGATAAAAATGAAACAAGCAAAAACACTGACGCAGACAGAATTAAGACGTGTACTGGATTACATTGCAACTCGAAAACACGCAGCAAGAAATCGTGCAGTAGTATTAATGACCTATTATGCTGGTATGCGTGTGGGTGAAGTAGCTGCCTTAACGATAGCTGACATTATTGATGCAGAAGGCCAGATTAAAAATGAAATACGCTTAACAGCTGAGCAAACTAAGGGCAATACGGCAAGAGTCATTATGGTCAGTGAAAAATTACGCAAAGAACTGGCTACTTACAGCAAGACCTTATCTTACAAAGATACGAGTCATAGCTTTTTTTATACCCAAAAACAGCACAAACGCGGCTTTACTGCTAATACGCTCGCCCAGTTCTTTTATACTTTATATAACAATGCAGGTTTGGAAGGCGCTAGTGGACACAGTGGCAGACGTTCATTTATTACCAATTTAGCAGCAAAAGGTGTGAGTGTGCGGGTACTGATGAGTTTGGCAGGCCACCAAAACATCAGTACCACACAAGCTTATATTGATATTAATGACGATATGAAACGTAAGGCTGTTGAGCTGATTTAATTAAAGTTCAAATTTTGTGTTAGGAAAGGCAAAGTGACCAATACTCAAATTACCTCCAACATGCATTGCGTTAAGAATCGGTTTGCAGTAAGCGATAGCTTTTTGAATATTAGCTTCAGTCCATTCGTGCTTATGTTCGTCTAACGTTTCAACTGTGTAGTCAATCATGCAAAACTCATCTTGATTAATATCAATAATAAGACTGTAAGTTGTTACATTATCGGGAGTATTATCTTCCTCCCAACGTGTATCTTCTAAATGCCAATTACATGTCATAGTTATCCCCTAATATAATGTTTGTGGTTGTCTTTTGGCCATAGCTTTACAGACAAATGAATTAACTTAACCTAGTTTTTTGTGAATATAGTTTTAAGAATTTGTAGATATTGATAAAAAGGAACCTTGTTCGTCTTGGATGAAAAAATTAGTTTCATAATTATCCGGATATGGAGGTTCCCAATCTTCTAGTTTTTCATAAACTTCGGTGCCAATTATTTCATATAGATTAAGCCAGATGAGATAATCTGCAGGAGCTGTCAAAGGGAATAGCAATAATTCATCATCCTGATATGCATCATAAATTTCGTGAGCTATCTTTAATAGTGCATCCCATTTCAATTGATCAGTCGTATCAAAGTTATCACTAAAAATTCGTTCTACTGAGAAATGATCGACTCTTGTTACTAAATATTGACTCATAAATATCCTCGGGTTTTTTGAAAAAGTTGATGCATAACATCAGCCAAATTAAGGCATGGATATGCAAATGATTTTTTATTGATGGAAGTTGTTGCATCTAGACCGTTACTTAGGTAACGGTCTAACATAAAGGCATTATTTTTTATTTAAATAATCCAGTTTTGGAATGAATCTAAATTATCAGTTTCATATTTTTTTTCCT
>CAJAHC010000189.1 GCA_903939355.1 uncultured Methylococcaceae bacterium
AAACTCAGTTGCACCATGGCTTAATTGGCGAGCTCTTGTGCTTGCTAACAAAACCAATTTAAAGCGATTTTCTACATTTTCCAAACAATCTTCAATTGTAACTCTGGCCATTATTAAACCTAAAATAAGTAAAAAGCGATCAGCCTAATTTTATCAGGCTGATAGTGAATTCAAAGTACACGTTACAGGATGCAAGCTTAAGGTACAAGTATTTAAAATACTTATGTTACAAGCTTTATTTTTTAGTGTCTTGATTTTAATATAGCTACAGCAGGTAGTTCTTTGCCTTCGAGAAACTCAAGAAAAGCTCCGCCACCGGTTGAAGTATATGAAACTTGATCGTTAATGCCATATTTGTCAATAGCCGCCAAGGTATCGCCACCGCCAGCAATTGAAAAAGCAGAGCTTTCGGCAATCGCTTTTGCCATTGATTGTGTGCCATGACTAAACTGTTCAATCTCAAAAACGCCGACAGGGCCATTCCAAACAATAGTGCCGGCAGATTTGATGATTTCAGCATATTGTTTTGCAGTAATCGGGCCTATATCCAAAATCAAATCATCTTCCGCAACGTCTTGAACCTTCTTTATGGTAGCGATTGCAGTGTCAGAAAATTCTTTTGCACAAACGACATCTACAGGAATAGGGATGTCAGAACCTGCTTTTTTTGCTGCAGCAATTAATCGTTGAGCCTCTTCTATTAAATCAGCTTCATAAAGAGATTTCCCGACAGGGAAGCCCGCAGCAGCAATGAAAGTATTGGCAATGCCACCACCAACAATTAATTGGTCGACTTTTTCAGACAATGATTTTAGAACGGTTAGCTTGGTGGATACTTTAGATCCACCGACAATCGCTACCAAGGGTTTGACCGGAGTTTTCAGTGCTTTCCCTAATGCATCCAGTTCGCTTGCTAATAAAGGACCTGCGCATGCGACAGGCGCATACTTGGCAACACTATGAGTTGAGGCTTGTGCTCTATGAGCTGTGCCAAAGGCATCCATGACAAAAATATCACAAAGAGCTGCCATTTTTTTGCCTAACTCATCACTGTTTTTTTCCTCACCAATATTAAAGCGTACATTTTCACATAGCACTACTTCACCGGGCTTTATATCAATGCCGTTTAACCAATCTTTTTCTAATCTTACCGGCTTGCCAAGAAGTGTCGAAAGGCGATCAGCAACAGGCTTTAAAGAAGAGGCGTTGTCATATTCACCCTCAACCGGACGACCAAGGTGGGATAGTACCATAACCGCTGCCCCTGCAGCCAAAGCCTTTTGGATGGTTGGAATGCTAGCTTGAATACGAATATCACTGGTTACCTGGCCATTTTTCACGGGCACATTAAGATCTTGACGAATTAATACCCGTTTTCCTGATAAATCCAGATCAATCATATTTTGAATCGACATATTTTACTCTCTCGTTTTGTTAATATTTGTAGTGTTAGCTGGGTAATTTTTAAAATATTGACTATAATTCAATAGGTTAATGTATTTTTCGTTTAGCAAAAGCTCAGATTCATTAAGTTACATTTTGTCTGGATGTTACTTTACTTCCATTTTATGGAACATCCTATACTTGGAACTTGGTATTGTGGGCCATGGTTTGTTTCACCAATCAGTTTCATGGCTTCAAATAGATCGCGATTTGAATCTTCTGGTGCAGTTTCTTTACGGCTCGCATCAAGACGGCCTCTGTACTGTAATTTATAGTCTTTATTATACCCAAAAAAGTCTGGTGTGCAGACAGCATCGTAATTTTTGGCGACTGCCTGTGACTCATCCAATAAATAAGGAAAACTAAATTTTAACCGTTCTGCCAGTAACCTCATGTTGTAGAATGAATCTTCTGGATAATTAGTAGTGTCATTAGATAATATAGCAACAGATTCAATTCCCAGTTGCTTAAGCTCGAGAGCATCTCTTACAATACGTTCTTGGACTGCTTTAACATAAGGGCAATGATTGCAGATAAACATAATCAATAAGCCATTACGACCCATGCATTGCTGTAATGACCAATTTCGACCATCTACGCCTGGCAAGTTAAAATCAGTCGCTTCTAAGTCAAAATTACATTCATCGGATGTCAATAATACCATTATTTTCCGCCTTAAGTTTTGTAAGGTTTTGTCGGGTCGTTGTTGTTAACAGTGTCGGTATTTTAAATAGACATATTCAAAAAGCAAAAATACTATAGATGTGTATTTTTTTGTGATAAAAATTTTTCAATTGGGTTATATCATTTTTTATTCGAGCACTACACGTGGTTACTTAATAAATAGTCATCGGATTGCATTTCAATAAGTCGCGAAACAGTGCGCCTAAATTCAAAGGATCCATCTCCGTGCGTATAAATTTCTTGAATGGGTACTTCGGCTGTACATATTAGCTTAACTTTATGTTCATAAAGTGCATCAATCAGAGCCATGAAGCGTTTTGCTTCATTACGATTATCTGCTGATAATTTAGGTATTTTGGCCAGTATCAATATATTAAATACAGAGGCTATTTTACTATAATCGGCTGAACCTAATGGTTGTAGACAAAGTTCATTAAAGGTCGCGAAGGCAATATTTTTTATTATGGAAGATAAAACAATTTTACGACCTAATACATCTAAAGTGCCAGATTGTATGGGGGCATGATGAGTAAGATTTCTATATTGCTGCCACACAAAATCTTCTGCATGGGAATCTAACGGAAAGTAGTATGAAGATTTAAGCGCTTTATTGTGCAAATGGCGGTAATCTATGTTTGTAACAAGCTCTATGACATCAGATTTTTTGCGTAATAGTTTGGTAAAAATCAGGAATTGATCTCTTTGGATGACTCCTTGGTATAAATCATCAGGATGGCGATTAGATGTTAAAACGATTAGTGTTCCTAATTCAAAAAGACGGCTAAATAATCTTTTTAAAATCATAGCGTCAGCAATATCGCTAATATGAAATTCATCCAAGCAGAGAAGCATTGTTGTGCTCCCGATTTTTTCAGCCAATGCAATAATCGCATTAGTATTATTTTGTTGGTGCCATTGGTGAATGAAGCTATGAACCTCAATCATGAACGTATTCAAATGCACTCGTCTTTTATGTTCAATTGGACAAGCTTCATAAAATAACACCATTAACATTGACTTCCCACTCCCAACATCACCATAAATATATAGGCTTTGAGGGCTTTCTGGGTGAGCTACAAGTAATCTGTAACTAAATGATCTTCGTTTGTGGGTCTTTAATAACAAAAAATAATCTAGAAGTCGCTGTAAGTGCTTTAAAACGATAAGCTGAGCTTTGTCGTAGCTAATATGGTTTTGGGTTGCTTGGCTCCGGTATTTTTCTTCCAGTGACACTGGTATGTCATGAATTTGTTTAGAGATTTTCAGTTGAAAAGGGTTTTTAAACATATGCTTAATTATGAAAGTTCATGGTCAGACTAACATCAATTAGTATTATTTGGCTATATTAAATCAATCATCATTTATTGTTCATAATGAGGCCAATAATAAATGGCTAACGAATATTTCAATCGTTACAAGTGGATGGTTTGCTTTTTTAATTTAAAGGGAAGGCGTTAGAAATATTTTAAATGGGTCGTAGTGTGTTAAAATCTAACGAATTTGCTACTCCTAATTTTGACGTTATTTATTTTATGATTAAACAGCGAACTTTAAAAAACACTATAAGAGCCACAGGTGTAGGTCTACATACAGGTGAAAAAGTGTATTTAACTTTACGCCCAGCTGAGCCAAATACCGGTATCATTTTTCGTAGAGTAGATTTTGTGGATCCGGTTTCTATTAAGGCGACACCAAAGAATGTTGGCGAAACTGTTCTCTCTACTACCTTAGTTGTAGGGGATGTAAAAATATCGACAATAGAACATTTACTTTCTGCTTTTGCAGGATTGGGTATAGATAACGCAATTATTGATGTTAGTGCAGCAGAAGTTCCCATCATGGATGGAAGTGCTGGTCCTTTTGTTTTTTTATTGCAGTCTGCAGGTGTGGAAGAACAGGATGCACCAAAGCAGTACATTCGGATTAAGCATCCCATTAAAGTTGAAGATGGAGATAAATGGGCTGCTTTTAAACCATTTGAGGGATTTAAAGTTACATTTACTATCGATTTTGAACATCCTGCTTTTGAAAAGCATTTAAAAACAGCTACCATGGATTTTTCTTCAACGACTTTTGTTAAGGAAGTAAGTCGAGCCAGAACTTTCGGTTTTATGAAAGATATTGACTTGTTAAGACAAAATAATCTGGCATTGGGCGGAAGTCTGGATAATGCAATTGTAGTTGATGAAAATAAAGTCCTCAATGAAGACGGGCTGCGCTATGCAGATGAATTTGTTAAACATAAAATTCTTGATGCAATTGGTGATTTATATTTATTGGGTTATAGCTTGATTGGTGAGTTTACCGGTTATAAATCGGGTCATGGTTTAAATAATAAACTACTTCGTACGTTATTGGATAATGAGGATGCATGGGAAATGGTATCTTTTTCTAATGAAGCTGATGCTCCTATTTCTTTCATGCAATCAGCTGAAACACCAAGATCTGCAGTGTAAATTTTTAACTAATTAGACTTTACTGGAAAGTCTTGTCAGCGTCTTGCTCAAGTTTAAAAGTGCCCGCTTTAATTGATTATCTGAAATAGTTTGACTATTGTTTCGGATAACTTCAATATTTTCAATAGAAGGTAATTTGGCTTTCCTTACGTTTGTTAAGGCAAGGCCTGTGTGATAAGTAATTACCTTGATTTGTAAGCTTTCAACCGGTGATTTTGTCAATCCAATAATAGAAGTAAGGATTTTTTCTTTATAAAAACGTAGTTGTGATACCCACGTAGCAGAATTTGTATAGATTATTAATTTTTCATCCTTTATAAGACAATGTCTAGTTTGTTTTGCTAATGCATTAGGTAGAGACTTTTTAATGACATCTAGTAGCCTTTGGTGTTGTTCAATTTGACTGTAAAAATAATGTATTGTCCTATTTTGGAAAGACATAGGGACTTTAAATGAAGATGGATGTTTGGGTATCATAGAGTTGACGGATAAACTTTTTGTAAAAATAAGAGCTATATTAAGTGGTTAGACGGCTACTAGAGTTGAAAAACTGGTCTTTTTTGTAACGATATAAAACACTTTATAACTTTAGCATAGAGTAACTTTCATTAGTACTCCATGCATTAAAGTAAATATTAAATAGCTAGCGACTTTTTATGCTTTCTTGGTATGAATTCATCTGATTGAAATTCAGGTACCGATAAGTATCTTCGGCAGTTTCACTGATTTGTTCAGCGTAGAACATATATTCTTCAAATGTAGGTATTTTTCCCAAGATCGAACAGACTGCAGCCAGTTCTGCGGATGATAAAAATACGTTGGCCCCATTACCGAGACGATTAGGGAAGTTTCTCGTTGAGGTAGAAACTACGGTTGAGTTTTCAGCGACTCTAGCTTGATTTCCCATACATAAGGAGCATCCAGGCATTTCCATTCGAGCCCCAGCTTTACCAAAGGTGCTGTAATAACCCTCTTCTATTAATTGGGATTGATCCATTTTAGTGGGAGGTGCAACCCATAAGCGGGTTGGCAATTCCCCCTTTTGTTTTTCAAGTAACTTACCCGCGGCCCTAAAATGACCAATGTTTGTCATACAAGAGCCTAAGAATACCTCATCAATTTTGGTTCCGGCAACAGCAGAGAGGGTTTTGATATCATCAGGATCATTGGGACAGGCCAACAGCGGTTCTGTGATGCTGTTCATATCAATTTCAATGATTTCAAAATATTCGGCGTCTTTATCAGGTTCAAGTAATACTGGATTGGTCAACCATTCCTCCATACTTTTAATGCGACGATTAAGCGTGCGTTCATCCCCGTAACCTTGACTCAGCATCCACTTGATAAGTGTAATATTGGAAGTTAGATATTCACGTATGGGTGCTTCGTTTAAGCGAATTGTACAACCACCGGCAGAGCGTTCCGCTGAAGCGTCTGATAGTTCAAATGCTTGCTCTACTTTTAAATTGGGTAAACCTTCAATTTCAAGAATACGCCCTGAAAAAACATTCTTTTTGCCTTTTTTATCAATTGTCAGTAAGCCCTTTTGTATGGCGGCATAAGGAATGGCATTAACCATATCACGCAAGGTAATCCCCGGTTGCATGTCGCCGGTAAATCGAACCAGTACAGATTCCGGCATATCCAGTGGCATAACACCTGTAGCCGCAGCAAAAGCGACCAGTCCTGAGCCGGCGGGAAAAGAAATACCAATAGGAAAACGTGTATGTGAATCGCCACCGGTACCTACTGTATCCGGCAGTAACATGCGGTTTAGCCAAGAGTGAATAATGCCATCACCAGGTCTTAAAGAAACACCGCCGCGATTCATTATAAAATCGGGCAAGGTATGCTGCATGACAACATCAATGGGTTTCGGATAGGCTGCCGTGTGGCAGAAAGATTGTAAGACCAAGTCAGCAGAAAATCCTAAACAGGCCAGATCCTTCAATTCATCTCGAGTCATTGGTCCTGTTGTATCTTGTGAGCCAATCGTAGTCATATAAGGTTCACAATAAGTGTTGGGTCTAATACCTTTGACGCCACAGGCTTTGCCGACAATCTTTTGTGCTAAGGTAAAGCCTTTGCCACTGTCCTTTTCATCAATAGCCTTTAGGAATAAAGGTGAGGCAGGTAAACCTAGTGCTTTGCGGGCGCGGTCAGTTAATCCACGGCCTATGATTAAAGGGATACGTCCGCCAGCACGCACCTCATCAAGAATAACATCAGTTTTTAAGGAAAATGTACAAATCACCTCATCGTTGTCGTGTCGTTTAATCAGGCCTTCATAGACATAAATGTCGATTAAATCCCCCATTGCCAGTTGGCTAACATCACATTCAAAAGGTAAGGCGCCCGAATCTTCCATCGTATTAAAAAAAATAGGGGCGATCTTCCCACCGATACAAACCCCCCCAGCGCGTTTATTAGGTATAAAGGGAATATCGTTACCGATAAACCACAATACGGAATTAGTCGCTGATTTACGGGATGATCCGGTACCCACCACATCGCCAACATAAGCTACCGGAAAACCTTGTTCTTGCAGTGCTTCAATTTGTTGTTCAGCATTTGTAATACCTTCGCGTGGTATTTTCAACATAGCTTTGGCATGGAGTGGAATATCAGGTCTGGACCATGCATCAGGCGCCGGCGATAAATCGTCGGTATTGGTCTCACCAGATACTTTAAAAATGCTGACTGTCAGTTTTTCTGGAATACGTGGTTTGCTGGTAAACCACTCAGCATCAGCCCATGATTGCATGATTTGTTTGGCAAAGTCGTTGCCGGCATTGGCCTTTTCCTGGATATCGTGAAAAGCATCGAATATCAATAAAGTATGTGACAAACCTTTAACAGCAATCGGAGCCAAAAGAGGGTTATCGAGGAGTTCTATTAAAGGAGTGATGTTGTAGCCACCCAACATGGTGCCCAACAATTCTGCTGCATCCGAAGCTGTTAAAATCGGGGAAATAACTTCACCTTTAGTAATGGCTGACAAAAAACTTGCCTTAATAAAAGC